>CAMWTF010000047.1 GCA_947177105.1 uncultured Lachnospiraceae bacterium
CCATATGTGCATCCAGCAGCAGGCCGTACAGCTCACCCGACGTGGCGATATACTCGGTGATCAGATAATCCCCCGTCTGACTCACATAGGTCAGATAGCCATCCTCCTCCAGAACCGCCAGCTGTTTCCCCGTAACCGCGTCATATACCACCGGCGCCTCATGCAGGGAAGAGGCTACCCGGTAGCTTTCCGTGATAAACTCCTCGTACAGATCCTTCTTTGGCGCCTCCCCGCTCTCCTGTGAAAGCACACTGCCGTCCGCTGCGCTGTAATTCCTCCGGGTGCCGTCATACCAGATCACTTCCAGCCAGGAGCCTTCCTCGCTCTTCCTAAATTGCTGGTCATAGATATGCTCCGCGTCGGGGAATGCCCCCTCCGCCACCAGGGTTCCCTCCCTATCATAAATACGGAAACTCTCGTATCCGAAAAGCATCGCCGTCCGCCCGTCCCGGCTGACTCTGGCCTCATCATGGTCATACCGCCCGTCATATACAAATAGCTGGGCCTCCTGATGATTTTCCAGCGCCATCAGGCGAAGGGACGGTTCGTTGCGGTTGGCAATTACGGCATACCCTGACGAAAGAACCAGAAAATCGCTGGTAAATTGCCCCTCCTCCACCGACATCCGGCGGGCCGCGCTGTCATAAAAGGAAAACCTTCCGTCCTCCGTGGCCACCAGCGTATGCTCCGGCCCCGCATAAAAACCTGTAATATTGACATTGTCCGTATAGGCCGTCTCCTGCTCCCCAAACGTATCAGGCTCTATCCGCACCAGCAGATTGCCGCTGGCCAGGTATATTCCCTCCTGATTCGCCTGCAGCATGAGATGATTCTGGGAACTGAAGCCTCCTGTGAACGCCGCCTCTATAGTATCAACAATCCCAAACTGAGCTTCTCCGCTCTTCTCCGCCGTAAAAGCGAAGTATTTCCCGTAAAAACCGCCTTCAAAATGCCCGTAATCCGACTCCTCATACAGGATCAGATCTCCCTCCGGGTCGTCCACATCCAAAATCCACAGTCCCCCATTGTGGAAACTCACCGCCAACATGCTTCCGTCGGCGTTCAGGGCAAAAATGTCATCTCCCGCATCCGCGAAAATATCATTGGCCGGCACATGCAGGTGCTGTCCCTCAAAGTCCCGCTCCGCCAGTTTGGCGCCGTCCGAGGTCCGGTAAAACACAGCCCGCTGGGCATCCCTGTCCACAGCCGCCGCCACCTGCCCGTCCGCGGACAGGGCAAGTGTGGTGGCCACTTCTCCTATCCAGTCCGCTTTCTGCCCCTCCAGATCATATCCTGAGACGCCCTCCGTCCCCGCATACACAATATGATTCTCGTCCACAAAGAGACAATCCGACAAAGCGGAATTTTGTGCAGGCAATACCGCTATGCTCTGCTGGGTCGCCAGATCATAGCCGGCAGCCTCATAGGCGTATCCCACAGCCAGACGACTTCCCTCCGGAGAAAGCGTGATATGAAAGGGCGCCCCCGGCAGCTTGAGGGCATCCAGAGCCTTATATCCGTCTGTCAGGTCATAGACGCCCAGAGCGTCCGTCAGAGCCTTTTGGGCCTGGGCCGTCACCGGGGCATCCAATACGGTGCGGGGCTGTGGAATGGCCTGCAGCGCCTGGCGGATAGCCGTGGTGGTATCCCCCTGGGCCAGGGCATTGGCGGAGTATTCCGCCAGTGTAAGGGCGCTCTGCCGCTGCTGAAGCTGCCGCATCCCGATAAATGTGCAGACGCCGCCCGCCAGAAAAGCGCAGGACAACACTGCCGCCGCTGTCCTTATGCGTCGCCTGTGTTTCACGGCCCGATTATCCTGCCTGTGCAGCTGCCGGAAAGCCGTCAGCATCTCCTGGGCCGTCTGGTAGCGGTCACCGGGCTGGGGCGCCATGGCTTTCTGCAGGATGGCGGACACCGCGGCGCTGCATACTTCCTTCCCCAGAGGCTCCACCTCACGGGCATCCTGGGCGGGTTTCCGGCCGGAAATCAGATGGTACAGGGTGGCTCCCAGGCTGTAGATATCCGATCTCACATCCAGCAGAATGCCCCTGCCGCCGGAGGTTTTGTCTAAAGAGGAGCGGCTCACAGATCCGCCCCTTGCGGGCGCCGCAAAGCCCGGCATGCTTTTGCCCTCCTCCAGCAGCTGGGTTTTCTCGGACCCTACCTCCAGCACCAGAGTGCTTTCGCTGCCATCCTCCTGCAGTGTCTTTTCCGCTCCCTCCCGCTGCCGATCGGACCTAAAGAAGCTGCTTCCCTTAAACTGGGAATTAACGCCTGCAGCCGACTGGTGGCTCACCAGGTAGTCCGCTCCATAGTGCTCCGGGGAAGCATATCCCCTGCTAAAGCCCACCTTAACCGCTCCGTCCTCTCCCAGCGCCAGGGCGATATTGAAATCAATCAGGCACATATCCCCATTCGGACGCCTCATGATATTGGCCGGTTTAATATCCCCGTGCAAAATGCCGTAGGGAGGTCTGCCATGCAGGTAAACCAGGGCTTCCAGCAACTGGCAGGCCCAGCCGATCAGTTCCGCCTGTCCGGGCAGCCATCCTCTGGCAATCAGCTTGTCCAGGCTCTCCCCCTCGATATAGTCCATGACGGTGTAAACAACACCGTTCTCCTGGACAAAATCATAGACCTGCGGGATATAAGTGTGGCTGAGTCCCTTTAACAGATCCACCTCCCGCCGCAGCGTCTCCGTGCCGATGCTCAGGGTCCGCTTATCCGCCTTGAGCACCACCGGTTTATCCAGACGTATATGCCGCCCCAGATATACCACTCCGCCGCCGCCGGCTCCGATTTTCTCATTTAACTCATATGTTCCTGCAACTACCTGTGGCATTTTCCTCTGCTCTCCTCACGCTTTGTTTTTCCAGACGATTGCGAACGTTCCGCAACTGCCCATCGCTTTTGCCGATTTGGCCGGACACTACCTCTGCGCTTTCCCGTATTCCTGTTCCAGCTTCTTCTTTAACCGCCTGCCTGTGCATGTGAAGATCACGATGCAAAGCGCCGCCAGGATTCCCGCCGCCGCCATCAAGGCGATGCCGCCATAGAAAAACATTTCACTCTCCGATAAACCAAGCATCTTTCCTCTCCTTCCGTAAAACCCTCCCGCTGTGCCTTAAGGGATGATCTCCTCGCTCTCACAATAGACAATGTCTTTCAGTACCTTCACCGGCCGTAAAGCCGCCTGCACTTCCGCCACCGGCAGCTCCTGGGTTATGGAACCTGCATTCAAAGAAGACAACCTGGCTGTTCTGTGCCTTTGCCGCCTTCCGAGCAGGCGGATCAGCAATAGAACCAGACAGATCGCCAACAGGACGGCTGCCAAAATCATAACCCCCAGCAGAACCGTCTCCGACATAGCCGCGTCCGTCATTATGTCCTTCCCCGATGCGGCAGCGTCCGCCTCACGGAAATTCCCCTCCCGCTTCATGCCATCACTTATAAGTCCTGATAGTAGCCACTGTAATGTTATCCCGCTCATTGCGCTCCTTTACCATCCGGATCAATGCCTGCTCATTCTGCCGCATATTTTCCGGGCTGTTCATGCGATAGGGTTCCAGGTAGGCCAGCAGCTCCGCAGGCGTAATCTTATGGCGGAAACCGTCGCTGCACAGCAGATAGACGGCGTTGCCAAGAGGTGTCCCAAAAAAGAAATCCGGATATACCGCCTCGGATGCGCCTATGCATTGCAGTAGTACGCTTCTGCGGGGATCTGTCTCCGCCTGCTCCGGGGCCAAAAGCCCCATCTCAATCTCTCTGGCCACCACTGTCTGATCCCTGGTGATCTGGGTCACCTGCATTTGTAGTTCATAAGCCCTGGAATCCCCCACATTGGCCACATAGTACCGACCCTCCGTCAACAGCAGCACTGTGGCCGTCGTTCCCAGCCGCACGCCGTTTTCCCTTCCATATGCCTTAATCTTTTCGTTGCGCTCTGTGATAACCTGCGTCCATTCCCGCCGGATGTCACCGTCCTGCAGACCCTTTTGCAGTAAAACTGTCAGCCTCTGGCTGCACCAGCCGCGAAAAGCGTGTATAACGCTGGCGCTGGCCAGTTCGCCCTTCTGCAGCCCCCCCATGCCGTCGCAGAGAATGGCAAATACCAGCTGCCGCCCGTCATGCTCCAGCAGCTGTACGCTGACGCTGTCCTGATTGGCAGTTTTGACATTGCCCGCATCCGTGCTGGCAGAAACCATAAATCTCATCGCTTTATACCTTTAAAATGTCAGAAATTCAAATTCTTCGTTGGAGAGGCGGATCTTGGTTCCATGGGACAGCGGTATCTCCGTGTTGCTGGGAATCATTTCCCCGTTTATGTAGGTGTGGTTGGTGGAGTTGTTATCCACAATAAAGAATTGTCCGTTCCTGTTGATAAAGTCCGCATGGCTGCGGCTGATGGTGGGATTGCCGCTGATGCAGTAGTCCACATAGCTCCTCTCCTTCCCAATGTGGAAGATGGGCTTGTCCAGAAGAATCCTTTCGTTGTTGCTGCTGCGGAGCAGGTAGGGCTTTATGGCGGACGCGGCTATTGCGTCACCGATCACCACCGTGTCCTCCGAAAAACCCTCGGCGCCCATAACCACCGTGTCCCCAAAGTTGTCACTGCCGGAAAAAGACTGCGCCGGCGATAACTGGGGCTGTACCGAAGACTGAAAGGCGGGCTGCGCTGGCTGCTGCACCGAAGGCTGCTGAACCTGGGCCTGGGCGGAGGACCATTGTACACCGGACTGCTGCACCAAAGGCTGTGCCTGCTGCCCGGGTACCGCAAATCCAGAGGCAGGCACAGAGTTGGCAGCAGGCGCCGCATTCCCTCCCTTTTTCTTAGCCTCCTTCTGGGCCTTATATGCCGCGGCGTTCTCCTTGTTATAATGCTGCAGCAGATAGAACATGGACATCCCTTTTTCCGAGGCGGGCTGCTGGGAATCGGACTGCTCGGGAACTGCTTTCTGCTGCGCCTTCTTCTGCTTTTTTCCTGCCCCAGCCTGTGAGTCCGCACCGCCGCCGTTCCCCTGCCCGGGCACCGCAAAGCCGCCGTCACCACCCTGTCCCGGTACCGCAAAACCCATTTCGGCCGCCACAGGACTTCCCTGTTTCCCAAAGGTGGGAGCAGGCTGCTGAGACTGTGCCTGGGATTGCGCCATGTTTTTTGCCGGAAAAACCGGAGCGGACTGCTGGGACTGTACTGCGGCGCCGGCCCGGGGAGCCTCAGCAGGCTGTTGAGACCGGGCCTCAGCGCTTACCTGGGACACCGAAGCGGGCTGCTGTGGCTGTGCCTTGGAATTGATCTGCGGCTTTGACGTGGACTGCTTGAACTGCATCTGCGCGCCTGCCTGGGACGCCGGATCCGGCTGGGGCATCTGTCCTCCATAAGAAGAAGTCCCCCCCGCCCCCTGCAGTTCCTCCAGCAGACGCAGAAAATCCTCCACCACAAACACTGGTGTGCTGTTCAGATAATTGATGATTCTGGCCACATAGTCACAGTTCTCCGTCTGGTCAAACTGAGTGGAAAACATAATATTTTTAAAAAACAGGCCGCTGTCCACGGCCCCTGTCTCCCTGACCACAGGCAGACAGACCACCTCCGCCCTGCAGCTTCTGACATCCGCATATATATAATCCATATCCAACAGCAGGGATCCATTGTCGATCATATATTCCTCCGCCGCAGCCAGCGCCTCCGCCACGCCGGAAAAAACCCCCAGAAGCCTGCGCTTATTCACAACACCGGAGAAGAATTGCCTCACCGTGACCTTGGCGGTCACATTGTACTTCAGAAAACAATCCTGGTTCATCTGGGTATACAGCACGGATGCCATGCCGGGAATCCTGTTGTTGGTGATCATGCCCAGTGTCATGGTATCCAGCACATCCTCCTCCTGAATCGCATACACCAGAAAAGTGTTGTTCCCGCTTGTCTCAAATGTAAATGCCATGTTTGACTCTCCTTACTCTAATAATTTTCCTTGTACAAAAGCAGCACGGACCAGGTCTGGTTCTTTCTGACCGGCACCGTTCCCTTTGCGGTGAAGTCCTTGGTCTCCGCAAACTGGCAGGGGATGCACAATTCCTTATCCATATTGACAAAGCCCCACAGTCCGTCCGTCTGCACCGCGGCATATCCGTTCAAAAAGCTTCTGGCATCCTCGTAAGCAGGCTCTATGAACCAGCTGCCGTCCTTGTCAATAAAGCCCCATCTGCCGTCTTTCTTGACGGCCGCATAGGTACTTTCATAAAAAATCCTTGCGTCCTCATAGACATCTGTCCCTATCCGGCCGCCCTCCCCGTCAATCATGATATAGCCCTCGGCTGCCCTGACGAATAACCGCTCATTTCGGTAGGCCATCTGTTTCTCGTCCATGACCACATCCTCGTAGACCGCGCCTGACTTTACATTTCCTTTCAGATCATAGATCTTCCATCCCTCCTTTGTTCTGGCTGCCGCCAGGCCGTTGGCAAAAGTGGATCCCTCCAGAAACCCGCCCATCAGCAGTTCTCCCGACTTGTTGTAGTAGTTCCACTCTCTCCCGTTAAATACGGAATAGACATCCGCTGAGGACATAACACCCAGGCCCTGGACATCCTCCTCCACATTCACCGCCATGACCTTGTTGCCGTTGTTGTCAATGTAATAGGCTTCTCCCTCCGCATCCACCACCGGGGCCATATCATTGTTGAACGCCCCCGCATATGTATAGAGGGTTTTGACCTTTTTCTTGCCCTTGCTGTTGCAGTATCCCCAGGTCTCGTTTCTGCGCACCGGCGCCAAATTGCTGCTGAATATGGACATCTCGTCATATTCTCCCTGTTCGTAGAACACATATTCCACCGAATCATACATGGCATCCGCCGTCTCCGAGAACACATGCCGGGCCACCATTCTGTCATATAGTTCAAAAAAAGCCACATAGTCCTGATTTTGCAGATATATGTCCATCTGGAACTCGTAGGGCTCGGGGGTCTTGGGGTATTTGGACAGCAAAGTTTCTCCCCACCGCGCCGCCTTTTTCCGGTCTTCCATAGTGTCCCGGTAAAACTTTGCCACTTCCATGTAGAGTTCCAGGGAGGGACGCATGTCGATGGCGTCCTGATAATTCTGCACCGCATAGATCTCTATCTCCTGGGACGCATAGGTTCTGGCATCCTCCAGGTATTGGCGGTACTGCGTCTCTTCCTTCACATTGTTGCTGCCGATCATATATACTCCCAATACGAACAGGGCAATCAGCACGATGGGCGCTAAAAATCTGTAGTTTTTCATGGTCTGAAACCTCCAATTTATACTGATGGTCACTAAAGCCTGCCAAGTAACCCGACTCACGAGCGAAAGCTTTCAGGGACATCACGGCAAATTTCATCGCTCGTGCGTATAGCGCTTCGCATATCCCTTGCCGACACGCGGATCCGATGTTCTGCGTCCGGCCGTCCGCGCCGCCTTTGTATGGATCCGTATGCCCCATGGGAACATGCTCACATTCCTGTCAAAAATATGGACAGATAAGTGCCCACTGCCAGCGCCGGGCCGAAGGGAATGGCGTCCTTCCTGGACTTTTTCCTGGTAATCAGCAAAGCCACGGCGACAATAAAGGAGACGATCAGCGACAGGAATATCGCTCCCCAGGTTCCCTGCAATCCCAGCAGCAGCCCCATCACCACAAACAGCTTCATATCACCGCCGCCGATACTGTTTTTGACAATCAGCGCGCACAACACCGCTACCAGAAACAAAACCGCGCTGGCGATCACCTCCGTCAGCAGATAGGAAAGCAATGTGTCCCTCTCCCAACAAAATTCCGCCGCCAGCACCGCCGCCCTGGCCGCGATCCCAGTTACAATAAACAGGTTCGGAATACGGTAGGCCGTGAAATCCGTGTATGCAACGGGCCAGAGAAGCGCGAGCATGATCACTCTCTTGAGTGTAAACAGGAAGGTATTGTCACTGTAGAAATCCGTGATAAACAGGGACAGCCCCACAGCCGCCGCAATCATGACCGCGCTGTATACAAGCAGCCCCTTCGGCGGTTTCCCATCCTTCCACACCGGATATTTATCTTTGTGTCTTTGTAGTTCATAGCAGAGCAGACCGGCGGCTGTTCCGTTAATCAGTATGCTGCAAAGCGTCATCCATCCGACCATTTTTGACTCCTCCCATGCTATATTAGAGTTGACTGCGCTTCACTTGACAGCCCAATCCTGTTTCAGATCATCCATGTTTCCTGATTTACTCGTTTTTGGAGTCATCACTGTCCGACGGCCCGGACGGAATGCTACCATAGCCCTCTTTCACCTTCACATCGAGATCCGCGTCCGGATATTTCGCCTGCAGCTGTGAGATCGCCTCATTGACCATGGCCTTATAGGCATCATCGGTTCCCTCCGGCAGCACCAGCACGATCTGATAGGATCTGGTCGCGGGGTCCGAGTCCACCGTTACCTCTCCGCTGCTCCCCGTGACGGTGACAGAACTGCCCAGCCTGGCCACTCCTGCGTACATATCGTCAAAGCTCTTACTTAGGCGGTTCCTGATACCGTCCACATCCTGATAGCTGCCGCTGGTGGTATCCATGGAAGTGATTGTCACAAACTGATTCTTTCCCCCGCTGTTTACATAGGCGTCAAAGCCCTGTCCGCTGGAGGTATAGGCATAGCCCTCTTTCTCTTCCCCCACAATGTACCTCCCCCTGGCGGCAGGCGCCATGCTGGTCCAGATACTTCTGGGCGTAACCAGAGATGCCCCGTCTCCCCAGGCCAGGGTTCTGGCCGTCTGGCGGAAGGTAAAGGTGAAATCCGTTTTCAGCAGCTGAACCACTTTTACCTGATAGGTACACACCAGCTGTATCTCATTGGAGGAGCCGTAGGCCATCAGGGAAGTGTACTGGAAATCCAACCCATCCATGCCGTCCACCACATGGAGTCTGCGCAGAAAAGCATCCGGATCGTCCCCGGCGAAGGATTGCAGATTCTTGGACATAAATGCCTTGGCCATAATCTGCCCCAGATATACTTTGGCCGCTTCCGTCACTTCCCGGCCCGCCAGCTTGCCCATACCGATCAGAAAAGCCTTGGGATCCTCCGCTATATCGCCTGCCAGATTGGATACGGTTTGGTGGGCGGAATCCGCCCCGTTCATCAGACTGTTCACCGCGCTGTCAAACTTCCCCTCTTCAAAGTCAGAACCCGCCTCTCCAAAGGAATCCATCATCTGTCCCAGCCCGGCCACCGTATCCTCCACTGTCTTCTGGGCTCCCTCCGTGCCTTCATATAAGGCAGAATTGGCTTCGTCCAGCTGGAATTTGTAGTACAAAAAGCAGTACTGCGATATTTCCTTGGCGGCGGAGTTGAGCGCCACCGCCATCTTGCTCTGGGTGTAGGCAATGTCCGCAATGGACAGTATAATCAGCATTGTGAAGATAAAGGCAGTCATGGAGATTACCGCCTCGACGACCACGGCGCCTCTTTCCCTGTTCTCTTTCATCATTTCTCCATATCGCATATCAATAGCCCCTTATGGTCTCTACCTCAAAGGTACACCAGTCATCTTTCATGGACGGATCATCCACATAGTCTGTATAATAGGGGAGTGTCAGCATCAGGGGATCCACTCTCAGCTTTGCTTTCAGGCGGAAGTAAACCTGGGTATTGGCCAGACTGTAGCCCGACTCCCCCGTTGCCTTGCACATGTTGGCCTGTATCACGTCCGCCATGCGCAGATACATCTTCTCCGAAGCCTCATCCTCCCTCTGCAGGCCCAGGTAGACGAACAGGGTCAGGTAATCGCTATACTGCAGACCTTTGTCGGGGTTAGCTCTGTTTGCGGTAAGGCTGCTCATAAACTGTCCCACCGATTCCGGTTTCTCGCCGTTTTCAAAGCTATACCACCAATCATCCGGCTGCTTGTATAACTCTACCGGGAACCCTGCCTCCAGGCGATCTAAATCATTACATGTCTCGAAAACAGTAAGTATGGGCAGCAAGATCACCTTGGTCAGCGCTGCGGGAATCACCCCGGCCGTTGCCGTCATGACAGCATGCGCAATACTATTGATCACCGTAGCAGTGGTATTTTTTCCCGTACTCCAGAAGCTGGCGAAAGCCGATACCAAATTCAAAGCGTAGCGGAGCACAAAGATATCGCCGTAAGCCTCTTTCACACTTTCTACATTAGACTTTCCATACAGGATGTACTCCACCTCCGCCAGATAAGCCGCATTGTTATCCTTGTTGATCAGCCTGTTTGTCAGTGACTTATTATAGGAATCCTTTACATTGGCGCTGAGCCAGGTCTTCTCTGTCTCCGCGGAACCTTTCTTGTCGTTATACTTGTCTTCATAGTAGGTTGATGACGGTTTGCGCAGATACAGGTTTTGCCTCTCCTCATCGCTTAACAGACTATAATAGCCCTCGTTCTCGAATGTGGCATAACTAAACATCTCCATGATGTATGTAGTCGCGTAGAGGTTATCCCGGAGATTGTCAACTTCACTGTTAAACAGATTACTCACAATTGTAATCAAACCTGTCAACACACTGTCCGCAAAATCAAAGCCGTCACCCTGAGAAGCTTCTGTGGGCGTAATGTCTGTGCCGCCGCCGTGGTATCGATCCTTGTCCTTTTCTTCCTTCTTTTTCTCCGCCTGCTTTTTAGCATCCTTCTGTTCCTCTTCCTTCTCCGCCACTTTATCACGGGAAGTATCCTTGAACTTACTGTGCATATACAGGTACAAATCCGGCGTTTCTATCTGCTTCGTAACCGGGCTCATCAGGGGATTATAGGC
>CAMWTF010000048.1 GCA_947177105.1 uncultured Lachnospiraceae bacterium
TTTATATCCTCCCCATAAAATTCAAAGCTGAGGGGATACTTTGCAAACATATGCTTCTTATAGTTTTTCAGATGGTTTGCCGCAATGCTGAACACCCAGGTGGAAAAGGAGCTTTCCCCCTTAAAAGAGGACAGGTGGGTTATGATTTTCAGTAAGATATCCTGAGCCGCGTCCTCCGCGTCAGGAAAAGTTCCCAGCATCCGCAGGGAAAGATTGAACACCAGATCCTGCACACTGAGAATGACGGTTTCCAGCGAGCTTTTGTCCCCGGCGGTGGCTTTGTCTATCAAAGCCATTAGTTCTTCGTTTGTAATGTTATTCATGTTTTGTACCTCCTGCTTAGAGTTCCACATCTTCCCTGCAAACGCACAAACCAGTGACGAATGGCCGGCCGCTTTAAGCGTCCGACTATCCATCCGTGTGCTTTCCGGGAACATGTTGCTTAAGTTTGCTCTTGCCCATTTCTTTGTAGGCTATATATGATTAGACAACCGCCGAGCCTTTGTGTGACAAGGAAACCGATATTTATTTTAACTTACATTGCTCCCGCATATCGCGGCAATCAGTATCTGATAATTTCTCTGTCAAACCTGAAACGTATTTGTGGGCGCAAGACAGGTGTGATTCTTACAGATATAAAAGGTCGTACTGTCATTTATCAGGGGATATTCCCGGCACTGGGAAACTACAATTACATTGGCCAGCAGCGGGAGACGCTCCTTTATTTTTTCCAGATCCGCTCTGTTTTTCAGGGCGATGACGATATGCTCCGGGGGATTGTCATAGATCAGTTTCGCAAGCAGAAACATACTGTGTCCTGCCGGATAATCCCGGGCCTGGGCGGACATATAACGAAGCTGCTTTTCCGCCAGTTCCCCGTACTCTTCTTTTCCGGTCAGCTGGTACAGCCTGACAAGGTTGTACGCCATAACGGAATTTCCGCTGGGAATCGCGCCGTCATAGGATTCCTTGGGATTCATAAACAGTTCTGTATCGGCTAAGTCCACAAGATAAAAGCCGCCGTTTTTCTCATCGGCAAATCGCCTTACCGCCTCCCTGCACAGCCGCTCCGCCTTTTCAAGATACGCGCTGTCCAAGGTAGAATGATACAGTTCCATCAACGCTGCCACATAGAATCCATAGTCATCCAGAAAACCCTTTTCCGAAGCTTTTCCGTCACGCCAGCTTGTGCTAAGGCGCAGTCCCTGGCTTAAGTTCTCTTCAAGAAATGTCTGGGCGCTGACCGCCGACTGCAGATATTTCCCGTCCCGTGAAGCCCTGTAGAGCAGAGACAGCGCAGCTATCATCATGGAATTCCAGGAAATCAGGATCTTGTCGTCCAGATGCAGTCTGGAACGGTTTTTCCGGTAGTCGTACAGCTTGGGAATCTCAGCGCCGAAATCAGCGTCCAGCGCATTGCTCTTTAGGAGATTGGGAATGTTTACCCCCTCAAAATTGCCCTCCGCGGTGATGTCAAAGGTCTCTGAGAACTGCCCTCCCCTCTCTCTGCCCAGAATATCAATAATTTCATCCAATGTAAAGGTATAATATTTCCCCTCAACCCCCTCGCTGTCCGCATCCTGGGCGCTGTAAAATCCGCCGTCCGGAGAGGTCATTTCGCGGAGTACATATTGGGCGGTCTTTTCGGCGGTGTCCAGATACAGCCGGTTCTGGGTGATAACATAAACCGACGCATATGCCATAATCAGCAAAGCATTGTCATACAGCATCTTTTCAAAATGGGGCGCAAGGTAATATTGGTCCGTGGAATATCTGGAAAAGCCGTAGCCAATATGGTCAAAGATACCGCCCTTTTGCATCTGCGTAAGCGTCTTTTCAACCATTTTCAGCGCGCCCGGATTATCCTTCTGCCCGGCGTACAGCGCCAGAAACAATAAGTTGTGGGGCACCGGGAATTTGGGGGCGGCTCCGAATCCGCCCCAGGCGCTGTCAATGCTGTCAAAAAACATCTGCACTGCTCTCCCGCAAAGATTTTCCGTGTCCATGTTTTCAGAAACAGCTTCCGTTTGCCGCAGCCGGGCCACAATCCGCCGGGCCGAATCCAAAAGCTCGTCACGCCTGCCGTTCCACTGGGCCGCCACAGCCTTAAGCAAATCGGAAAATCCCGGCATACCATGCTGGGGCCGCACGGGAAAATAGGTGCCCGCCAAAAAGGGCTTCTTGTCCCAGGTCATAAAAATACTCATGGGCCACCCGCCGCTGCCGGTGAATGACTGACATACCGTCATATATACGCTGTCAATGTCGGGGCGTTCCTCCCGATCAACCTTTACAGAAACAAAATATTTGTTGAGGATTTCAGCCGTTGCCCTGTCTTCAAAGCTCTCATGGGCCATGACATGGCACCAATGACAGGTGCTGTAGCCCACACTCAGGAAAATGGGTTTGTCTTCCTCTCTCGCCCTCTCAAATGCTTCCTCACACCAGGGATACCAGTCCACCGGGTTCTCCGTGTGCTGTAACAGATAGGGGCTTGTGGCGTTTATCAGGTGATTGCTCATGTCCACTTCCTTTCCTAAAGATAAAAAGACACACAATTGGGAATGTCACTGAAAGCTATTATATGGGTTAAACCGAATATTATACCGGATGCTCCTTTGTCGTAACCGCGCTTACATCCATCATGGTTTTTGGATTATTACCATTCAAAAAACACCCATTGCAGAGCCTTTCCTGCCCTGCAATGGGTGTAACCTATTTACATCCCCGGCGGGGTGCCTGCGTGAAAATACTGTGCGGCGACAATATGCTCAAATCTGAGCGGACGCTTTACAGGCTTTTTTATAGCAGGCAATCCCATATTTGACTATATTATTCATTCCGTCCCGCAAAAGGCGTTCCGCATATCCCCTTTCTTCAATCTGCGCCAGGGCTCTTTTACATCCGTTTTCCAGATTACCGTCATCAGCATATTTTATCTCGATGACAATACCTGTATTGCTCTCCTCAATCTCTATAAGAATATCGCTGAAGCCATCGCCGGATTCGGCATTGGAATCAATAATCCAGTCCTCTCTATGACTGAGCAGGCCCAGAAGAATGCCATGATAGAAATTCTCCTTTTTGTCCTTATGAACGCCTGTATCCCGGATACTGATCGTCTTGCGCAGATAAGCGTTAAATAGCTCCTCCACTGTCTCCGCGTCGGCCAGTGGAAACGCCCCGCAGAACGCGTCAAGCTTGGGAGTGTCTTTGCGGGCCTCTTCCTGGAACCATTCATAAATCTGTTCCGTGAAAATTTCCCTGATTTCAAGGTTTGGTATGGCCAGCTGACAGTGTTTTTCGTCAAAGCTTCCCCGCCGTGTAAGGTACCCGGTGGTAAAAAGTACACTCCAGAGATTGTCAATATCTTTATAGATATCCCTGTAGGTAAGTTCCTGTCGTACTTTTTTGCTGATGCTTTCTCCGTCTATAAGCCGTTCCAGTTCGCGCCTGGTGGCAGGACCGGCTTTGCCCAGAAATGTCCGTATAATATCGTTCCCGCTGGTATTGACCCAAAAGGCTCTGGGCGCCGCGTCAGGGTCTATGCGCAGTTTGGCGCAATAATTTATCACATCCCAGGGGCAAAAGATCTCCGCATTGCCAAAACGGTATCCGTCATACCATGTTTTGACCAATTCATACTTGTCATCCAATGCGTAATAATGCAGCATCGCCCTGACTTCACTATCGGAAAAACCGAAGTATTCATCATATTCCACATCTGTGATGGACAACACATGCAGATTGTTAAGTCCTGTAAAGATGCTCTCCTTTGTAATTCTAAGACACCCCGTCAGTACCGCAAAATGAAGGCTGTTATTACTCTTAAGCGCACGGCCGAACAGATTGCGGATTAAACTGACCATTTCCTCATAATAGCCGAACTGTTGTGCCTTGTCCAAAGGAACATCATACTCGTCCACCAGAAGAATGGCTTTCTGTCCATAGTGTCTGTGTAAGAATTTGCATAACGTAAACAGGCTGTCGGTCAGCACATCATCTGACATCAGGAACTGTGACTGCTCGTTTTTGCCAATCGTAACCAGCCTCTCATACTGCCTCTTTTCTTCGTAAGAAAGCCTGTCGCTGTCTTTCAAAAACAGAAAACGCATTGCTTCATTTCCGATAACCGACCTCAATAAAGAACATGCATTCTCATATGTTCTGGCGCCGACATCTTTCAAACTGATGGAAATTACGGGATATTTCCCCATATTTTCTTTACAAAGTTCTCTCTCGTTTAATATGGCAAGACCTTCAAAAAGGCGGCTGTCACACCCATACTCAAAAAAATATTTAAGCATACTCATATTCAGGGATTTGCCGAACCGCCTGGGACGGGTAAAAAGATTTACCTCCCCCCAATTATTCAGTAATTCCTTTATCAACCCTGTCTTATCAACATAGTAGAATCCCTCTGTGCGTATTTTCTCAAAATCATCAATGCCAATAGACAATTTGACACTTTTTGTCAATATCAGCACACTCCTTTCCACGGCCATGTGAAATTGCCCTCGTTCTTCCAAGTATCTATGTTGAAACCACCTATAAGTCTTTTCCCATTTTATTCTTATTCTTGAGTATTGTCAAGGTTCAGGGGCCAGCTGGCGCCCGAAAATCAGCGCCGTCTCTCTGAAAGCTTCTGCTCAAACCGGTCCTTCCGGGTATCCGCAGGAATGGCGGTGGGATAATTCCCGTCAAAGCAGGCGCTGCAGTAACCGCAGCCCCCGACGAGGGAGCGCAGTTCCTCCACCGGCAGATATCCCAGGCTGTCCGCGCCGATAATCTCCGCCGTCTCAGACACGCTGTGGCGGCAGGCGATCAGATGTTCCCGGGAGTCAATGTCCGTGCCGTAATAACAGGGGTGCATAAATGGCGGGGAGGAGATGCGCACATGGATTTCCCTGGCTCCCGCCTCCCGGAGCAGTTTCACGATACGTCCGCTGGTAGTGCCCCGCACAATGGAGTCATCCACCAGCACTACCCTCTTGCCCCGGACGCTCTCCTCGATGGCGCTCAGCTTGATCCGCACCTGGTCCAGCCTGGCCTGCTGCCCGGGGGAGATAAAGGTTCTGCCGATATACTTGTTCTTGATCAGACCGATGCCGTAGGGAATCCCGGATTCCAGGGAAAAGCCCAGCGCCGCGTCCAGCCCGGAATCCGGCACACCCACCACCAGGTCCGCCGCCGCAGGATATCGCCGTGCCAGGATCCTTCCGGCCTGGATTCTGGCGCCGTGAACGGATACCCCGTCAATCACCGAATCCGGCCTGGCAAAATAGATATACTCGAAGATACAAAGTTTCTTTTCCCGCTGGCCGCAGTGTTCCCGCCGGGATATGACGCCCTCCGGGCCAAACACCAGAATTTCTCCCGGATCCAGATCCCGTATGAACTGGGCCCCGATAGCGCTCAAAGCGCAGCTTTCGGAGGCCGCCACGTAGATGCCGTCGGGGGTTCTGCCATAGCAGAGGGGCCGGAACCCGTGAGGATCTCTGGCACAGATCAGCTTCTGGGCGGACATCAGCACCAGGGAGTAGGCCCCCTCCAGGGTATTCATGGCGGCGCTTAAGGCATCCTCGATGGAGGACGTCCGCAGGCGCTCCCTGGTGACGATATAGGCGATGGTTTCCGTATCGCTGGTGGTGTGGAAAATAGCCCCGGAAAGCTCCAGCGTATTGCGAAGCTCCGCGGCATTGCTTAAGTTGCCGTTGTGGGCCAGGGCCATCTTCCCCTTTTGATGGTTGACCTCTATGGGCTGGCAGTTGTTGCGATTGGCCGCGCCCGTGGTGCCGTAGCGCACATGCCCCACCGCCATGCTGCCCCTAGGCAGGCGGGACAGGGTGTCCGCCGAAAACACTTGGCTGACCAAACCCAGATCTTTATAGGAAGAAAACACGCCGTCATCGTTCACCACGATGCCGCAGCTCTCCTGGCCCCGGTGCTGCAGGGCGTACAACCCATAGTAGGCCATGCCCGCCACATCCGCGCCGCCCTGGCTGATCACGCCGAGTACACCGCATTCTTCATGAATATTGTTCATAATAATCCCCCTGCATATCGCAGACTCTGCCTGCGATACTGCCCAAATAGAAAGTGTAAAATCATAGATTTTTCACACTATCCTCTTCCCCGCACAACCAAAGTTTGGTTTCACCCATCCCCCGGTTGTACATGTGTTATTGCGTTAATCCGCGTCAGTATGCGCAGCGCTTATTTTCTCCGGCTATGCTCCGCCGCCGCCCCCATGAATCCCTTAAAGAGCGGATGGGGGCGGTTGGGACGGCTCTTGAACTCCGGGTGAAACTGCACACCCACATAGAACGGCCCATCCGGCAGTTCCACCGTTTCCACCAGCCTGCCGTCAGGGGAGGTTCCGCTGAGAACCAGCCCCCTGTCCTGCAGCAGCTGGCGGTAATCGTTATTAAATTCATAGCGGTGCCTGTGCCGCTCGCTGATCCGATTTTCTCCATAACATCTTTCCATGGTGGAGCCGGGCAGAATCACACAGGGATAAGCGCCCAGCCGCAGAGTGCCGCCCTTGTCAATATCACCGCTCTGCCCCGGCATGAAATCTATGACCTTGTGTACACACTGCTCGTCAAATTCCCCGGAATTGGCATCCGGAATGCCCGCCACGTTTCTGGCATACTCCATTACGGCAATCTGCATACCCAGGCAGATGCCAAAATAGGGAAGCCCTTGCTCTCTGGCAAATCTTGCTGCCAGTATCATGCCCTCTATGCCCCTGCTGCCAAATCCGCCGGGAACCAGAATGCCATCCAGCCCGGACAGTTTTTCCTCATAGTTGTCCGCCGTGATTTCCTCCGAGTCAATCCAATGAATACGCACATGGACCTGATGAAAAAAACCACCGTGCCGCAGGGCCTCCGCCACCGACAGATAGGCGTCATGAAGTCCCATATACTTGCCCACCAGACCGATCTCCACAGTATTCTCCGCCCTGCGGCTCCGATCTACCATCTCCATCCATTCCCCCAGATCCGGATTCGGAGCATCTATACCCAGTTCCCGGCACACAACTGCGGAGAAATGGGATTTCTCCAGCATCAGCGGCGCCTCATAGAGATTGGGCAGTGTGATATTCTCTATCACGCAGTCCGGTTTTACGTTGCAGAACAGGGAGATTTTCTTGAAAATCCCCTCCTCCAGCGGCTCGTCACAGCGCAGCACAATCAGGTTGGGATTGATCCCCATGCCCTGTAGTTCCTTGACAGAATGCTGGGTGGGCTTGGACTTATGCTCATCGGACCCCCGCAGAAAGGGAACCAGCGTCACATGGATGAACAGACTGTTTTCCCTGCCCGCCTCCAGGGAAATCTGGCGCACCGCCTCCAGAAAGGGCTGGGATTCTATATCGCCGATGGTCCCGCCAATCTCGGTGATCACCACATCCGCCTCCGTCTTTTTTCCCACATTGTAGACAAACTCCTTGATCTCATTGGTAATATGGGGAATTACCTGCACAGTGGATCCCAGGTACTCCCCCCTGCGCTCTTTGTTCAGCACATTCCAGTAGACTTTGCCGGTGGTAAGGTTGGAATACTGGTTCAGGTCCTCGTCGATAAAGCGCTCATAATGCCCCAGATCCAGATCCGTCTCCGTCCCGTCCTCGGTGACATACACCTCACCGTGCTGGTAGGGGCTCATGGTGCCGGGATCCACATTGATATAGGGATCCAGCTTCTGCGCCGCCACCTTCAGCCCCCTGGCCTTGAGGAGCCTGCCCAGGGACGCGGCTGTGATCCCCTTGCCCAGACCGGAGACTACACCTCCTGTTATAAAGATATATTTTGTCATATTTTATACCGTTCCTTTCGCTTCTCTCAAGGCACAAACCGTTCTCGGATACTTCGGCACTAACCTAAGTCAAACCGCCACTGTGCCTGCGCTGCGCTGCCGACCGGCAGGAATTGGAAATCTTAGCGTTTGTCAGTATAACGCCCTTCTGTCCGATTCAGCGGGCTGTGTACTGACCACACTAGACTGGCTGACATATTGCTTTCAACATGCCAGCCAGTTCTCGTTTTTATCTTCCTCTTTTCATGCATACCCTCTGCATGCATATCTGGAGTTTGGCCAGGCCAAACTCCTGTTTCACCTGTGATATTGCACCAATCGGTATTTGGAAGTTTTACTTCCAAACTTACTTCTACATACATAACACGGATCACACCCCTGTTACTGCATTAATCAGTATTTGGAAGTGAAACTTCCACACTTACCATGTCCCTGCGATATGCTATTTATTTATATCACGTATTTCCTGTCAGTCTATCTCACACCAAAAAGCAGGTCCCCATATGTAGGGAATGGCCAGTAACTCTTGGCGGTAAGGGTCTCCGCCTCATCGCAGGGAATCCGCAGTTCGTTCATCTTAGGCAGAATACTGTCCCGGACCACATAGCTCTGGGAGGTGATATCCTCCGCCCTGTGGAGAGATACAATAGCATCCTCCAACTCCTCCACCTTCACCGCGATCCTGTCTGTCAAAACGGAAAGCTTCTTCACCAGTTCCGTCTCATAGCCGCATGTAATGCCCACATCCAACGCCTTCTTGGCCGCCGCCGTCTGGGCCAGCTTCAAGGTGTAATTCTCGATGGCCGGCACGATCTGGGTTCTGGCCATATCCACCATGGTGCCCGCCTCAATCAGAACGGACTTGCAGTAGTTTTCCAGCATGATCTCACATCTGGACTTAAGCTCCGTCTCGGAAAATACCTTGTGGGAGGTGAGCATCTTCACATTCTTCTCATCCAGCAGATGGGGCATACAGTCCGGGGTGGTGCGGTAGTTCAGCAGCCCCCTCTTCTCCGTGGCCTCCCTGATCCAGGCGTCGTCATAGCCGTTGCCGTTGAAAATGATATTCTTATGATCTTTGATGGTCTTGCGGATCATCTCATGCAGCGCGGTCTCGAAATCCTCCACGCCCTCCAGCCGGTCCGCATAGATTTTCAGGCTCTCCGCCACCGCCGTGTTCAGCATCATGTTGGCACAGGCGATGCTGTTGGAAGATCCCAGCATACGGAACTCAAACTTGTTGCCGGTAAAAGCAAAGGGTGAAGTTCGGTTGCGGTCCGTGGTATCACGGTTGAACTTGGGCAGCACATTCACACCTAACTTCATCTGGGTCTTTTCCACGCCGCTGTAGGGCTGGCCCGACTCGATAGCCTCCAGCACTGCGTTCAGTTCGTCTCCCAGGAAAATAGAAACCACCGCGGGGGGAGCCTCGTTGGCGCCCAGACGGTGATCGTTGCCCGCTGTGGCCACCGAGAGCCGGAGCAGATCCTGGTAATCATCCACCGCCTTGATCACGGCGCAGAGGAACAGCAGAAACTGCGCATTTTCATAGGGCGTCTCACCGGGAGACAACAGATTTACGCCCGCGTCCGTGGCCAGGGACCAGTTGTTGTGCTTGCCGCTGCCGTTGACGCCCGCGAAGGGCTTCTCATGGAGCAGGCAAACCAACCCATGTTTTGCCGCCACCTTCTGCATGATCTCCATGGTCAGCTGGTTGTGGTCGGTGGCTATATTGGTGGTGGTATAGATGGGAGCCAGTTCATGCTGTGCGGGCGCCACCTCGTTGTGCTCGGTCTTGGCCAGGATGCCCAGCTTCCAGAGTTCGTCGTTCAACTCTTCCATGTAAGCGGCAACCCTGGGCTTGATCACGCCGAAATAGTGATCCTCCATCTCCTGCCCCTTGGGGGGCTTGGCGCCAAACAAGGTCCTGCCAGTAAAACGCAGATCCGGGCGCTGATCGTACATCTCCCTGGTGATCAGGAAATATTCCTGCTCCGGTCCCACGGAGGTGCGGACACATTTCACCGAATCGTTGCCAAAGAGCCGCAGGATGCGCAGGGCCTGCCTGTTCAGCGCTTCCATGGAGCGCAGCAGCGGTGTCTTCTTATCCAGCGCCTCTCCGCCATAGGAGCAGAACGCGGTGGGAATACACAGGGTCTTTCCCTTGATAAACGCATAGGAAGTAGGATCCCAGGCGGTGTACCCTCTCGCCTCAAATGTGGCCCGCAAACCGCCGGAGGGGAAGGAGGAAGCATCCGGCTCTCCCTTGATCAATTCTTTTCCGGAAAATTCCATAATCACGCCGCCGTCCGGGGACGGGGAGATAAAGCTGTCGTGCTTTTCCGCCGTGATGCCGGTCAATGGCTGGAACCAATGGGTATAGTGGGTGGCGCCATGGGCCACCGCCCAGTCTTTCATAGCCGCGGCCACCGCGTTGGCCACGCCGATGTCCAGCTTCGCGCCTTCGTCAATAGTTTTCTTCAGGGACTGGTACACCTTGGCAGACAGGTTCGCCTTCATCACCCTGTCGTCAAAAACCAGACATCCGAAATATTCCGATACTTTTTCCATAAACTTCACTCCTCCTCTTATTTATATTGACGGTCACAAAAACCTGCCAAGTAACCCGACTCACGAGCGAAAGCTTCCAAAAACATCACGGAAAATTTCATCGCTCGTGAGTACGAGTTCCGCACATTCCCTTTTTGCGCATAATACCAGTGATCTCCTTGGGACTGCTTGAGCTGTCCTCAAGATGATCCTCGCTGTCCGGGAATAGGCTGACAACCATACACAAAAAGAAAAGGCGTCCTTGAGTACATCACTCAAAGACGCCTTTGCCTTTCATATTCTGCATTATGCACCCTTGTCAGGGATTTGTCAAGTCCTGTTTTGCAAAAAGCACGACAAACAATTGTAGTTTTTTAAATTTTCATCAGTTCTTCTATAAAT
>CAMWTF010000049.1 GCA_947177105.1 uncultured Lachnospiraceae bacterium
ATATTATACATAATTATACGTATATATTTGTACAATGTCTATATGTAAAGTTATTAAATTTTTATTGCCTGTATATAATAACTCATATGGAGGAGCGCTATGGAATACTTACACATCCGCATCACTGAGTTACTACAGGAAAATGGAATCTCAAAAACAAGAATCTGCAAGGATTTAGACTTCCAGCGAGGGAATTTCAACCGTTACTGCCGTGATGAGTTCCAGCGGGTTGATGCCAATTTGATCATCAAGCTATGCAAATATTTTGATTGTACAGTGGGTGATTTGCTTGAAATCCGCGATGACTGATCGTACACTGATACCTCATGACTGCCGTAGTCCATATTGGCAGGCAAATATTCCAAAATTATTTTCTTGACAATGCCCCGTTCCTCGTATATGATAAACTACAAACCAAATATTACTCGCTAGGGGAGCACATCGCTGAGATTGGATCCGCCCGATCCTAACCCTCATTACTTGACCCGGACAATACCGGCGTAAGGAAGCAAAAGTATACGGCCAAGGGAGCAGAAGGCTTTCCCTGCCCGTAGCACGATGTTGTCCCTCCTTGCACCCACAAAGGAGGATTTTTTATGTTTTATGATGTTGTCGTGAACGAATGGGAAGAGACTACTTATGTTCCCACCACTCTGGGCTGTGTACTGCTGATTGTACTCATCCTCGCCCTTCTTGGCGCCGCTGTGGCCTTTGCCCATGCCCAAGGGCGAAAACGGATGGAAACCGCCGCTTCAGTTGCCGCGTCGGCGGCTCCAGCCAAAATGTCCGGCGGCAAACTGACCGTCAAGCAGCTGGTGTTCTGCGCCATGGCCATCGCCCTGGGCTCTGTGCTGTCAAATATCAAACTGTTTGAGTTTCCCACCGGGGGCTCTATCACCCCACTGTCCATGCTGGTGATCTGCCTGCCCGGATATTTCTTCGGGCTGGGGGCTGGGCTGCTGACCGGCGTTGCCTATGGCGTACTGCAGCTGCTGATTGATCCCTATGTGCTGTATCCCATGCAGCTGGTGGTGGACTATCTCCTGGCCTTCGGCGCGCTGGGGCTGTCCGGTCTGTTTACCAATGCCAAAAACGGTATGGTCAAGGGATACATTACGGCAGTGCTGGGCCGCTTTGTCTTCGCCGTGATCTCCGGCTGGATCTTCTTTGGATCCTATGCCTGGGAAGGCTGGGATCCACTGCCCTACTCCCTTGCGTACAATGCCATATATATCTTTTCCGAGGCCGCCATCACCGTAATCATCCTTATGCTGCCCGCGATAAAGAAGGCACTGGCCAGCATAAAGAAGATGGCGCTGGAGTAGCCCTTTGTAAGCATCTCTTCCACAAGCAGCAGGGATGCCGGCCTTCAAAGTATTCGCAAAATCCATATATACATGCACAGCTGCCCCACCCATTGCATACAAGTATCATAGGTTTATTCTTTCAATGACGCAGCTGTGCAGCTTCTCTTTGTCCTCCCTGTTATAGCTTATCCCCACCAGCAGAATCTCTCCGGTATATCCCTCCAGCGCCTGGGTGTATTGTCTGCCCCTGATCTGCTGCAGGGCTGTTTCGACTGGCTTGCCGTACTTTAGTTCAACCAGGATCGCCGGCTTATTTGTGGAGGGCAGCGGCAGAAACACCACATCCGCAAAGCCCTTTCCCGCAGGGAGTTCCCGTATGATCCGGTAGTCCTTCCTGGCGCTGTAGTACGCAAGTCCGATGGCGCAGCTAAGGGAATTTTCATCGTTGTAGGTCAGTATGGACGACACCTCCGTGTGAGCCCTGTCCAGCCCCTTTGCAACGCTTTTCTCATCGCCCCCAAGCGTATCTTCCAGCAGCTTTTCGGACGCCTTTAAGATACTCATGACCCTGGGCCAGCCGCCGACGCTCATAGATGTCTCAAATTCCTCAATAATCTCCTTATTCGGTATAAAAGCCTCTTTTTCCTCCGAATCATAGGCAAGATACCCCAGATGGATCAACAATGTAAGCACATCATCCTTCTTCTCAAAATTATGCATATCGTTTCTAAAACTGCGGGTATTTACCTTGATACGGCTGCCCCCAAGCATCTGCACAATGTCTGCCTTCAGTCCGTCAAAATCCATATCAATATATATTTTCAGCGCGTCATAGACTTCCGTAGATGTCCAGTAATTGGAAAACTTATGGCGGCGCATTGCTTCCACCACGGATTTGGGGTTATAAATATGTTTAAACTTTGTAAACATATATCCGTCATACCAGCTGCTTGTCCGGGCAAAATCCATGTCGAACCGCTCACACAACGCTCTTACCTCTGCCTGTGTAAATCCGGTATATTCCTCCAAGGCATCCTGATCTGTCATCGAGTATTCCGTGAACATATTCAATGCCGAGTGCTGCCCATATTTTTTTACAGGCAGAATGCCCGTCATATAAGCCAGCGCCACATAGGGCTGATCCTTGAAAAGATCTCTCAGAAAATCAAGGTACTGTTTCTGCAGCGCTTCAGACTCCTGCCTCTCACGCATCACGCAGTCCCACTCGTCAATCAAAAAGATAAACGCTCTGCCCGTCTCGCTGTAAATCTGCTCCAGCGCAGCCGCAAGGATAGTTTCTTCCTCTGAAAAGAAATCCCCATACACCTTCCGGATATCAGCGATAACCGCCTGCTCCAGATACTCCGTCACTTCCTGTTTTCTGGCCCTGATCAAAAACTGCTGCATGTTCAGATAGATTACATCGTATTGGTTCAAATGCTCGCTGAAGGATTCGCTGCTCTCTATCTTATATCCCTTGAACATCTCCCTGGAATCACAGCCGCGGCTGTAATAAGCGGCAAGCATTTTCAGCGCCATGGACTTCCCAAAACGCCTGGGCCTGCTGACGCAGATATATTTTTGCTCCGTATTGACGCACTTGTTCGTATGCGCTATCAGCCCTGTTTTGTCCACATAGATCTCAGAGCGGAGCGCATCCCCAAAGTTCTTATTATCCGGATTCAGATATACTCCCATAAAATGCCTCCACACAAAATTCTGCCGGTTCCCGCCTAGTTCTATTATATGAGAATTAAAATAAATTAACAAGGCTGACTTCCCACTCGAAAAATCTCCTAATGCTTTTCACATTCTAGCCAGTAGCCAGCTTCAGATAGATAAGCGGGTCCGAACAGGAGCGTCCCCTACTGGCTATTCTCTATAAACCTTTCAAGGGTTAGCAGGCAGGGGGAGCCGGCTCCGTCACGCATCCGCCCAGCCGGGAGGAGTACAGGATCTTCTCCTTTACGGGCAGCTGCATCAGCTTGCCCAATGCCTCCTCGTAGTATTTCAGCTGTTCCGCATAGCGGTTCCACAATTCCTGTCCGGTCTCCACCCGGTCCGTCTTGTAATCCACCACTACAATCTGCCCGTCTTCCACAAAAAACGCGTCAATGATTCCCTGGATCAGCACCTTCTCCTCCACCGGAAACTGGCTCTTAAGCCGGGCAGCGCTGATACCATAGACAAAGGGCTGCTCCCGGTACAACGTCCCTGCGGCGGCGGCGCGCCACATGCGCCAGGCGATGGGGTTCTGAAAAAAGCGCACCAGCTGATGTTCCCGCAGCACCTGGCGGTAGCTTTCCGGCAGCCTGCCCTCCGCCACCTCCCGGGCCAGCATCTCCCGCAGATTGGCCTTCAGCTTTTCCCCGTCCCCGGACGCCGCAAAGATTTCCGCGCTCTCCGGCATCCTCTCATATACCCCCTGGTATAACTGTCCGTAATCCACCAACTCCATAACCTTGTGGAAGGCATTGCCCCGCAGGGTTCCTCCGGCCTCCTCCTCGTCTCTTCTAAAGCTGGGAATATAGGGCACTATCTCTTTCTGTTCAAAAGCCTGGTAAGCCGCCTCGTCCTTCTCCTCCATGGCGGCGATCTTCAGTTCCGATACGCTGGTCTTGGTATACAGCTGCTCCAGTTCACGGTAGGCATAGGTGTAGGCAAAGCGCTGTTCCAGATCCCGGACCTGGGCCGGATCCGCCCATAGTCCGGCCTGTTCCAGCTGCATCTCCCTGCGGGCAAGATCCACCTGCTTGCGCACGGCTTCCCTCTTAAGCCCCTCCTCCTGCCAGATGGCAACCTGCACCTGGACCGGGTCCAGAGCAGGCAGGATATCTTCCAGATAGCTGCCCGCCTTCATAAAGTCCAGATAGCTCAAAGGGCCTGGCTGACGAAGCCTGTATTGCTGCCACAGCGTTTCCGCGTCCGCCACGCAGGCCGTCATGATCAGCTTCTCTCTGGCCCTGGTCAGCGCCACATACAGCACACGCAGTTCCTCCGCCAGATTTTCCTCCCGCATCTTCCTGGACACCACCAGTTTCCGCAGGGTCTTGTTGCGCACCCGCCCCTCCACATCCACAAAGTCCGTCCCCAGGCCGTAGTCCATATCCATCAGAAAACTCTGGTTCACGTCCTGCATATTAAAACGCTTGGCCAGTCCGGAGACAAAGGTGATGGGAAATTCCAGTCCCTTGCTCTTGTGGATGCTCATAATCCGCACCACATCCGCATACTCGTCCAGCGATCCGGCCTCCCCGAAATCCACATCATACTGCTCCAACTGCTCGATATAGCGGACGAAGTGAAAAAGTCCGAAATAGCTGGTTTTTTCAAAGTCTGATGCCTTGGTCAGCAGCATCTCCACATTGGCCCGGCGTTTGCTGCCTGCGGGCATGGCAGTCACATACTGCAGATAGTCGTGATCCCGAATCACCGTCTCCAAAAGCTGGCGGATGGGCATGTAGATCGTGTAACTTCGGTAATTGTCAATCTTCTTAATAAAACAACGGCACTTTTCCTGCAATGCTAAATTCAGCCCACACTGCACATCATTTTCCAGAAGTATATCCAGAGCTCCCTCCGAGAATGCCTGGCTTACCTTTTCCTCGTGTCTCGCCTCCGACGACGCTTGGGTCACGGATCCCTCCTCTCTCTCCATGGACAATGCCTGGCTTACAGATCCCTCGCGGCTCCCTGCGGACGACGCTTGGCTCACGGATCCCTCCTCGCTCCCCATAGACGATATCTCATTCACGGATCCCTCCCCGCTCCCCGCGGGCGACGCCTGACTCACGGATCCCTCCTCGCTCTCCACAGACGGCGCCTGGCTCTCTTCTTCCGGCGCCTGGGCAGGACAATCTGTCTCCACACCCGCCCCGCTCTGCACTGCCTGCCACAGGCTCACTTCCTGGCTCTCGCTCCTCAGAACCGCGATCTCCTCCTCCGTAAACCCTCCAAACACGGATTTCATAACTCCAAACAACGGGATATCCTGGGTGGGATTATCCAGCACTCGCAGCAGCTGCAGCAGCTCCTGTACCTCCGTGGCTGCAAAATATCCGGTCTTGGAGGAGATATATACCGGGATTCCCTCCCCCTCCAGCACCTCCTTAAACTCCTCGTCCCAGCCGCTGCCGGTGCGCAGCAGAATCACCATGTCCCCATACCGGGCGGGCCGCAAGGTTCCTGTGGCCTTATCCGTCACCTGATATTCCCGGCGGAGCCCATGAATCCGGGCGGCAATCATCCGGGCCTCCCGAGTCTTGGCTGTCTCCTGGCTGCCCTGCTCCGGCTTCTCCGCCAGCAGCAGTTCACTGCGGCAGTCCGGCCCCTCCGGGTACTCGGCCCCCACATAGAGCGCCGCCTGGGCATCATACTCTATACCGCCCTTGTCCCGGCTCATCAAATTCACAAAGATACTGTTTACAGCGTCCAACACCTCCCGGCGGCTTCGGAAATTCCTGCTCAGATCGATGCGCTGGCAGCTGCTGTCCTCATGGGTGTAGGTCTCATATTTTTCCAGAAAAAGCTCCGGCCTTGCCAGACGGAACTTATAGATGCTCTGTTTCACGTCTCCCACCATAAAACGGTTGAAATGCCCTTCCGCCTCGCCGGATACCGCCCAGAGCAGATACTCCTGCACCAGGTTGCTGTCCTGGTACTCGTCTATCAATATCTCATGAAAATACTCTCTATACTCCCGGGCCACGGGACTGGGCAGAACCTTCCCTTCCTCCCGGCGCAGCAGAATCTCCAGAGCATAATGCTCGATATCGGAGAAATCCATAAGCTTTTTCTCCTGCTTGCGCGCCCGGAAAGCCTGCCCGAACTCCATGGCCAGTTCCGCCAGCATACGCACCGGAGCCTGACAGGCATTCATCTGGGCCAGGCTCAGGTCCATGGGCGTGGTGAAGAACTGCTCCCGCATCTCCTGCAAGGTGTCCTTCACCCTGCTCCGGAGGGTTTTCGCCAGTTCCCGCTTGTCGGCGGACACAGCCGGGTCCTTCTTGACCGGCAATCTGCCGAAACTCACATGTGCCAGACTTTGCGCCAGACGTTCCATGACCATGGTTGTGCCCATTCCGTCACCCTCTTGCTCCGCCGCAGTCTCCCCTTTATCCTTCCCTGACACTGTGCCAACTTTGTCCTTCTCTGCCCCCTTCCCGCCACGGTCCTGTCCCGATTCCTGCGTGACAATCTCCCGCAGCGCCTCCAGCAGCATATCCCGCTCCTGCTCCACCATGGGCCCGTACATATAGGGGCCGTCCGCCTCCTGGCAAATCTCCAGCACCTGCCCCAGGGCATCTGCGCAGCCCTGGATCATTTTCTCCAGGTACCGCCGCAGATACGTGCCGCAGGCGGACTGCTCCCAGGCGGCTTCGTCTAAAATGGCATAGTCGTTCCTTCGCTCCTCCAGCCACTGTCCGGGCCAGGGACAACTCTCCGCATACTCATGGAGTTTTAAAATGTGCTGTTCTAAAACGCTCTCCCGCCCGCCGGGGCAGAAAAATTCCACACACTGGGCAAAAGCGGGATCTCCACTGGCAAAATGCTGCTCCAGCAGAGCCTGCAGCACATCCTGCTTCAGCAGCTTGCTCTCCCCCTCGTCCGCCACCCGCATGGCCGGATCCAGGCCGATCTCCTGAAAATGGTTGCGGATCAGATAGAGACAGAAGCTGTCGATGGTGGTGATCAGAGCGTTGTGCAGCAACGTCACCTGACGCTCAATATGGGCATCGTCGGGATGCTCCTCCAACTGCCTCTCCAGCCCCAGCCGTATCCTCTCCCGCATCTCGGCGGCGGCGGCGTTGGTAAAAGTCACTATCAGCAGGCGATCCACATCCACGGGCCGGGAGGCGTCACAGATCATGCGGATGATCCGCTCCACCAGCACGGCCGTCTTGCCGCTGCCCGCCGCCGCGGACACCAGAATATTCCGCTCCCGCAGATCAATGACCTTCTGCTGATCCGGCGTAAATTGTATGCTCATCGCCCAGTTCCTCCTCCATGCTCTCAAAAGCCTCCTGCTTATCCAGTTCTTTCAGCAGCCGCTTGCGATATCCCGGTATGCCGGGGTCAAAGCCGCACACTTTTTTGTAGGCGCAGTAGGTGCAGGCTTCATTGCTGCCCTTTTCATAGGGGTTTACCTCCTTGTGGCCCGTCAGGATCTCCTGGCCGATCTGCCGCACCTTGTGGCTCACATAGGCGGATACCAGCCCCAGCTCCTGGCGGCTCATGACAGAGGAACGGGCGGAATAGCTCCCGTCCTTCTTTTTCTCCACAGGGATGACAGTGGATTTATCCCCCATCTCCTGATCCAGCCTCTGGATAATATCCTCCTCGCCGCATACCACCCCATTCATCCGCAGCTGCTCCAGAATCTGCTCATTGACCTCCTGGGGACTGAGCTCCACCTGGGACTCCACCATGGGGTCCGATACATGGTAGTAGAGCATGGCCGCCGGCACAATCTCCTTGTCAGGATGTCTGCGGGCCTCCATCTCCATGGCGGCATTCATATATACCACCAACTGCAGCTGCAGCCCGTAGTACAGCGCCGCCAGATCAAAACGCCGATCCCCGGATTTATAGTCGATGACCTTCACATAGACCCGGTCCTCGCTCTCTGAGATATCCACCCGGTCAATGCGCCCCTTAAGCCGCATTTTCTCCTGCTCCGAAAGAGCGATATTCACCGCCTCCAGCCGGTCCGCCATATGGAAGGACAACTCATGAGCGTCAGGCACAAAGCTGCCCTTTTGCAGCTGCCGCTGTAATGCCCTGACCGTCCGTTTCAAAATTCTGGCCATGCGCCGTATGCCGTAGGCGCTGCGGGCGCTGGCGTAGAGCACACTGCTTCCATACTCCGCCGCGAACTGCTCCATAGCTTCCTCCACGGCCTGATCCCCCCACTCCTGTGGGAAATCGAACCAGGTATAGCCACTCTCCGTGAGCCGCCCGGCAAAGGCGTCCAGCACCTGATGGAAGGCATTGCCCATATCCACATTCTCAAATCCGAACTCCTCCCGCTCACGCAAAGTCAGGCCGTATTGCAGGAAATGACGGTAAGCGCAGGCAGCGTAGGTCTCCAGACGGCTGACACTGTTTTCCAGCTGCAGGCCGTAGAGGGCCCTGGCCACCGCCCGGGACAGGCCGCTCTCCCGATAGTGAAGAAACGCCGCCCGATGCAGCAGATCCACCATTTCCCGCTCTTCCTCCCGTCCCGCGTATGCGGCGTAGAGGGAAAAGAACTCCCGGCTGCCTGGTTCCTCACCGACTTGTCCCTCGGATCGCTCCATTACCCCTTCCACATAGTCCCGCAGCCCCTGGGCCAGATAGCGCATCCCCTCCCGGGGCGTCACCACCTGGGAGAGCACCGGGGCCTGGGCCGGGTGCTCTGTCTCCAGAGCGGGGAACAGCCTCTTCAGGGTTCCCACCAGGTACGCCGGACGGATGCTCTTGCCGTCATTGCCCATGCGGGCATAGGACAGATACAGCTGCCTGGAGGGCTTGGTCAGGTTCAGATACAGGTACAGACGCTGGATAAACATCTGCTGTCTGGGCGTGGGAGCCAGTTCCAGCTTGGAATCCTTCAGAAACTCCCGATCCATGTCCGAGATAATCCCTCCCTTGGAAGCGCTCTTGGGAATATTGCCGTCGTTTACCCCCAGGAAAAAAAGCACCTTTATCTGCTTTAAACGGGTGCGCTCCATATCCCCCACCAGAATGCGGTCCACATTCTGAGGCAGTGTGCCCACCTGGATCTCCCCGAATCCGGCCTCCAGAATATCGTAGAACTCCTGTCGGGTGATCTCCTCCTCCCCCAGCAGCCCATGAATCTGCTCCAGCAGTTCCATCACCAGCCGGTAAATCTGCTCATACTCCCTGGCCCGCACCAGATCCCCGGCGGTCTTGAACTCCGCCGCCATCTTCACCAACCGGCGCTGTACTTGGTTGTCGTGCAGAAAATCATAGAGCCGGTTCACATACACCGCCGCCTGGGCCTGTCTCTCTCCCTTCAGGGGCAGCAGCTGGTCCATCATCCTCTGCCGCAACTCATTGGTCCTCTGCAAAGGTTCTTCCTCTTCCCCCATGCAGCGGGTTTTGCGTGTAAAAAGCTGGTCCCACTTTTTAAGTCCCCTTATGCCTGTCTCCCGCACGTAGTTTTCCAGGTCGTCGATCTCAGGAAGCTCCAGCGCCGCCAGCCCGCTGCGCAGATAGTGGAACACGGCCTCGTAGGAAAAATCCTGCAGAAAAAGCTGCAGCGCGCTCTTGATATACTCAGTCATAGGATTCAGGGCAATGCCCCTGGTCCGGTCGATATAACAGGGGATGCCCATATCCGCGAACTCCGTCTCCACATGGGAGGCATAGGTCTCCAGGCTGCCGGTGATCACCGCAATGTCCCGGTATTGCAGCCCCTGCTGCCGGATCAGCGACAAGATGTAAAGCCCCGCCTGATGTACCTCCTCCTTGGGCGTATCCGCCTCAAAAAGCCGGATCTGCTCCTGCCTGTCCCCGTAGGGTCTGGAATGGCTGCGGAACAGGTTCTGCTCCAGGCTCTGCAGCGCCGGATTCCCCGCAAAACGATGACAGGGACCGGGAGGGATCACCACGTCCTGCCCCCTCGCAACCTGTGCCTGCCCGGCCAGGGCGCTCAGGTCATGCACGGTCTTCTTACTCAGGTAAAACAGCTTCTGCTCCCCGTCCAGTTCATAGGGATTCTCCCCCTGTCCCAGCGTCACCGTGACAATGACCTCCCCCGCCAGACGCATCAGCTCCTGAATCACCCGGTTCTGTATGGGGGTAAAGCCGGTAAAACCGTCAAACACAATGACGCTGCCGGGAATCAGCCGGGATTTGCGCAGGGATTTGCACACCAGATCCAGAGTCTCCTCCGTGGTGATGAAATGCCCCCGGATATAGTCCAAAAAGCTCTGGTACAACAGCCCCAGGTCCTTCAGCTTATGGTGCAGCGCCCCTCTTTTTACCGCGAACTCCGTCAGCTTGCCCACATCTTCCGGGGACAGGCCGTACTGCATGAACTCGGATATGGCGCTCTTCACCTCGTGGATGTAACCCTGGCGATGCAGATAGCCCCCCAGGGCAGGCAGCTGATCCTTGAGGCCCGCCGCCACCTTCTGCAGCACCAGGCTCTTGCCCGTGTCGTCCAGCACCGGGATGTCCTCTCCCCCCACCTCCTCCAGGATGCGGTGGGAAAGACGGCCAAAACTCAGCACGTCAATGTTCATGATTCCCTCACAGGGATGCATCGTCACCAACTCCTGCTGGGTCTGCATGGTAAACTGATCCGGCACCACAATCATGAAATTCTGTCTCTTCCCGCTTTTTACCGGAGATTCTTTTCCCGCCTGAACTGCCCCGCCCTGCCCGGCAGGTTCCCTCCCTG
>CAMWTF010000050.1 GCA_947177105.1 uncultured Lachnospiraceae bacterium
TCAACTTGCCCCACGACTCACCAGCATCAATGATCCGGAGATACCGCGTGATCTCCATACCACTCTGCTGATGACTGCCCTCTATCGTGAGGATATTAGGACGCTGTGTGACCGGGCGGTGGTGGTGAGCCATGGCAGGAAATTCTATGACGGCTCCACAACAGAGCTTTTCCAGCGGTACCGGCTGCGGGAGGACGAGGACATGGGCGCGGTCATGGAGAGGATCTATCAGGACGGGGACGCGGCATGGCACCGGTTCGAGACGGCAGACGATACGGGTGGCAGGATAGGGGCTGGGACGGCAGACGATGCGGGCGGCAGGATAGGGTCTGGGACGGCAGACCATGCGGGCAGCAGGATAGGATCTGGGGCTACGGATGCATTGAACATGAACGGGGAGAAAGAAGGGCAGAACATGCCGGAATGTGGAAAGGAGGGCGTGTCTGATGGGAGCAATGATTAGAAAATATCGGGAGGTAGCCCGTGTCCATTTAAAGAGCCAGTTGGCCTGGCGGGCGGATGTGATATTCCAGATGTTTTTTACCATCGGGCGGATTTTGTTTGCCTATCTGCTCTGGAAAGTGATTTTTGACGGTAGGGATGAGGTGGCAGGCTTTGGATTTGACGGTATGCTGTCCTACTATATTTTCAGTTCCTTTCTCACCCAGTTGGATCTGTCTCAGGGCATCAGCGAGGAGATCCACAATCGGATTCGAGGCGGTACTTTTTCCAAGTACATGGTGCTGCCTGTGCATACGGAGGGATACTTTCTGGCCATGGAGGTGGGAGTGGTGCTGTTTTACCTTATTTTTGACCTGATTGCCGCCTTTGTGTGGGTGCTGGTATTTGGTATCCGGCTGCAGATAACAGAGGAACTGTGGGTTGTCCTCTGCGCTGTTCTCATGGTGGCGCTGGGATTGCTTTTCATGGTGCAGCTGACTTATTATCTGGGGCTGCTGACATTGAAATATCAGGGGATAGGTACATTTCTGATGATTAAGAACAATCTGGTGGCCCTGATTACGGGCAGCATAGTGCCCCTGGTGCTGCTGCCGGAGAGCGTGGTGGGAGTGATGCGTCTGCTGCCCTTTTACTATGTGACCTATCTGCCCTCCATGCTTCTGGTGGGCAGGTGCCGGGAGGAGACTGTGGCCGGGCTGGCGGTACTGGCCATGTGGTGTCTGGCGCTGCAGGCGGTGATTTGCGTGACATGGGAGAAGTATAGCAGGAGGTACGACGGTGCGGGGATATAGAAAGACAGGAAATGATAAAGTACGATCTGAAAAAGCAGGCCGCAGGGGCGGCAGGGTAGGGAGGTATCTGCGCATTCTGCGGGAACTGGCGCGTCTGCGGATGCAGCAGCTGATGGTGTTCAGGCTGGATTTTTTCGCTCCTTTTTTTGTGGACGGAAGTCTGTTTGCGGTGCAGCTTCTGGTGTTTGATGCCATCTATGGCAATGTGGAACGCATCGGCACCTGGGATCGGGGGGCCATGTTGGTGTATATCGGCAGCTTTTCCCTGCTGAATGCGGTGAGTATGTCCCTGTGCTTCTTTGGAGTTATCAGCATACCGGGGAAAATCCGCAGCGGCGAGTTGGATTTGTATTTGACCAAGCCGGTAAGCCCTCTGTTTCGCCTGTCCTTTGAGCAGATTAATCCCGGTTCTTTGCCTCTGGTATGCATGAGCCTGTGCATCATCGGCTATGGAATCCGGACGGGAGGGCTGCGGCCCAGTGGCAGGCAGGTGGCGGCATACTTGCTGTGGATGCTGCTGATGGCCGTACTGTACTATGATATGGAGGTGCTGATGCGCAGCCTGTCTTTTTATGTGCTGTCCACCTCCCGGATGGATCAGCTGGAGGAAGCTTCTTTGGAATTGTGCATGAAGCTGCCGGGAACAGCGCTCTACGGGGTGTACAAGTTACTCTTTTACTGTCTGCTGCCCTATGGATTGATGGCCACAGTGCCGGTGCAGAGCCTGATCGGGGAGTTGTCCTGGGCAGGCGGTCTGTGGGCCTTTAGTATTGTGAGCGGTTTCAGTCTGCTGACGGCGGCGGCGTGGCGTGTCGGCATCCGCCGCTATGAGAGTGCCAGTTCCTGAGAAGTTGAGGGCATCAGACAACATTTGCCGTGGGGAATCTTGGAATGAATCGGGGAGTGTCAAACAGTATAACAAACTGACAATATAGGTTTAAGAAAAAATGTGATTAGTATGAGGAGCAGAGAAATGGAAAAGGATCAAAATCAAAAGACAACCTCCGGCTTGGAGCTGGAGAGAATCAAGGAAACTTGGGCGGGGCTGGCGCTGACAGCCGCCGCCAGAGGCAGGATAGAGGCGGCGGAGCCTATCCTGGCGGAGAGGGAGTTGGCTGCGGCGTTGCGGGAGACCACGGAGAGCCGCCAGCTGCTGGAGAAATTCGGTACACCGCCGCTGGTGTCCCTGGAGGGAATGGAGCAGATTTTGCTGATTGCGGAAAAGGGGGATATGCTGACGCCGGAGCAGCTGGAACAGGTGGAGGCTGCGCTCTCGGCGGTGAGACGTATGCAGGATTATCTGGTCAGAGGGCAGCAGTATCAGATTCCCCTGGCTTATTATGGGGAAAATTTGCAGCCCCTGGGGGAGATCCGGGAGCAGATTCACCAGCAAATCCGCAGCGGCCAGGTGGAGGATCACGCCACCCGGGAGCTTTTTGACCTGCGCTGCCAGATCCAGCGAACCCAGGAGAAGCGCAAGGAGAAAGCGGAGAGCATACTGCGCACCCATAAGGAGTGTATGTCGGACAGCTTCTGTGCCATGCGCGGCGGGCATTTGTGCGTCCCCGTGAAAAGGGAGTACAAGTTCCGCATAAGCGGCAGTGTCATAGATAAGTCCTCCACCGGCAACACGTTGTTTATAGAGCCTGTGGCGGTGCAGAAATATGAGGAGGAACTGTCTTTGCTGCTGATTCAGGAGGACAACGAGGTGCGGCGGATACTGTATACTTTGACGGCGATGATCGGAGAGCAGCTGGAGGCGTTCCGGGAGAACAGCCGGATCATGGAGCGGCTGGACTACGCTTTTTCCAAGGGGAAACTCAGCATGGAATGGGACTGTGTGGCCCCGGTCATCAACACGGAGAGGAGGATTCGGCTGGTGGGAGCCAGGCATCCGCTGATGGATCAGGCCGTGGCCGTGCCGCTGGATTTTTGGCTTGGTGAAGACATCACCGAGAAAGCATCTTCGCAGTTTACGTCTGAGGATGGCGGGGGCTGCAGTGAGACTTATCGCGGTGTAGTGATCACCGGCCCCAACACCGGGGGCAAAACAGTGGCGCTGAAAACAGTGGCGCTGTGCTGCATGCTGGCCCAGTGGGGGCTGCATGTGCCCTGCCGGGAGGCTTGGGTGTGTATGAACAGCCAGTATCTGTGCGATATTGGGGACGGGCAGAACCTGGCGGAGAATCTGTCCACCTTCTCGGCCCATATCACCAATGTGCTGGCGATCCTGGGCCGGGTCAACAACGAGAGTCTGGTGATTATGGATGAGTTGGGTTCCGGCACAGACCCCACCGAGGGCATGGGGATTGCCATTGCCATTCTGGAGGCCCTGCGGGAGAGCGGCTGCCTGTTCCTGGTGACAACCCATTATCCGGAGGTCAAGGAATATGCCGCTCGGACCGAGGGGGTGACAAATGCCCGTATGACTTTTGACCAGGAAAGCCTGCAGCCGTTGTACCGCATGGTTATCGGAGAGGCGGGGGCTTCCTGCGCGTTGGCAATAGCTGAGAGACTGGGCATGCCCCAATCCATGCTGGATATTGCAAAGAAAGCGGCTTATGGCCGTATCACAGAGGGGCATGCATCAGGGGACTTGGAAACGGGCTTAGAGGAAGGCAGTTATATGAAGGGGCTGGAAAAGGGCAAGGAGGAGAGCGAAACCCGGGAAGGACAGAACGGGACAATTCTGCCGGCACAGATATCCCATGGTCCCCGCATTCAGAGAGACAGTCCCTCCGCCAGGCAGAAAGACCTGTCCCACAAATTCCAGCGGGGGGACAGCGTCATGCTCTGTCCCGATCATAAGATCGGCATTGTCTGCGCGCCGGTGAATGACAAGGGCTATCTGCGTGTGCAGCTGCCGGACCGCAAAATCTGGATCAATCACAAGCGGGTGAAGCTTCATGTGGCGGCGGACAGACTCTACCCGGAGGGGTATGACTTTTCCATTGTTTTCGACACGGTGGAAAACCGTAAAAAACGCCATGACATGGAGAGGAAATATATGGGAGATGTCATCATAAAGGGTGAGGAGTAGATTTGAGAAGTATAAAGGCAAGTTTAAAGGCAGATATTTTCATATCTGCCTTTAATAGGATACCCAAAGTTAAGAAAAAACCGCAGAGAGAGCATATGCCTTTTTTGGATAACGGAACGGGGAAACCTGCTGCGGATTATAAATCCAGTTTCCGGAAATCAATCCATAAGTCTTCGTAAATATTGGCCTTAATAGTATCGGCAAATGAGTAGATAGCAGGAGCTGAATCATGTTCCATATCATAAACCAAAATAGTTTGTTTCATGGGATCAACAATCCAATACTCCCTTACACCCGCAGAACGGTATAAGGACAATTTCATATAGTAATCCATAGGACGGCTGCCAGGCGATACAATTTCAATAACCCAGTCAGGAGCTCCGCTGCATCCATGGTCATTTAGTTTATTTCTATCACAGACTACGGAGATATCCGGCTCCAGATATTTGGAATCGTCTGCAAATAGAAAGACAGCAAAGGGGGCGGGGTATACTTTGCATTCGCCGTTATTGTTGGCTATATGGTTTCCAATTGCCAGATGAAGGAAAGATAAAATGTCTTGATGCTTTCGGCTGGGAGGTGACATATAGTAAATCTGCCCGTCAATCAGTTCAGCCCTGCTGCCCTCCGGCAAACTGTAGATATCGTCTATAGTATAAAATTTGCCCTGTGCCAGTGCCATAGTAACACTTCCTTTCCTGGTTATTGTATACGGTTATATGTCTTGTATTCATCCGCTGACATATGTCCGGGCCCCGCGGTATTCTGATCTTAGCGCTATTTCGCCACTCTCTTTGTAAAGAAGGTGTCAATATATTTCTTGATTTCCATATCCGGCATAGACTTAAGCAGATACCCTTCGGGCTTCAGCGCCATGACCTTCTGGACGCTCTCCCGATCTCCCTTGCCTGTGAGGAAGACCACAGGGAGGTTGGCTGTGTTCTTTTCCATGCGGATCATTTCCAGGGTCTGTCTGCCGTCACAGACAGGCATTTCATAATCCAGCACAATCAGGTCGGGCTTTTTCACTGCTATGCTCTGAATGGCGGCTACACTGGAACCGGCCTCCGACACTTCGTAATTCTCTGACAGCAGCTTCACAATTCTGGCCCGCATGAAATCCGAATCGTCCACCACCAGAATGTTTTTTCGTACCGGTTTTTCCCTGCGCAGGAAATCATTGATCGCGGACATGGCATTGTTCGGATCAATGTTGGGTATGAGCTTGCCGCGGACCGATTCGGAACTGTTGGCACAGAATGCAAAATAGCCCTTTCCTGTGTCAAACAGCAGGGAGAAGGACGGGGGAGTACGCTCGAAAGAGTCCGCCAGCTGTTCATAGCTAAGCAGAGATTCTTTCTCCACCTTGAACAGATCAATGGACGGGAAATTTTCCCGTATACGCTCCAGAAACTGCCGGGAAATATACCGGGTGACATTGATAACCATGTCGTCCACCCGTAAATACTGGGTGTTCAATATATCGCTGATGATCTTAAGAAGCAAGGGCTCCTCATAGACCAATGTGATCTCCCATTTTTCCTGTTTTTGTCCGCTGTAGATGAAGCGGCAGCAGACTACTTTGCCGAAATTCTCACCGGCATACTGTTCACTGATCATATGCCCCTTTAAGTTAAAGATGTCATATAGCAGCTGGACAACAGCCTGCTCCAGAGCCTCCTTTTCTTCCTCATGAGGGATGTTGGCCCATCTGCTTTTCTGCTTTCCGGAGATGGCCAGATCCTCTGTCTGCGTGTGGGCTATCACCCAGCCGATGCAGACCCCCAGGAAATGCCGGATGGATTCCAACGAGTACTGGTTCTCCTCCATCTCCCGCTCCAGGGCCGGGAGCGTACTGTCACGGAAACTGTCATGCAGGCGCTTATGTATTTCGTAGTCACTGTAATTGATGGACCGCATGTACTCCTCTTCGTGTTCAAAATGTTCTATTGCGTGATTCCTTAAATATTTTGCGCCCTGCTGGCATACCCACACACTTTTCTCTCCATTCTCGCTGATCCTAAGCAGCTTGTTCACGGTTGAAAAGAGCTGTTGATGCTCCCGGTCGATAAAGTCCACGCCGATGTTATACTTGTCATGCCATACTATATGATCCACACTGCCTCCTATCCGCCCGCTTCATGGGCTGTCTAAATTAAGAAAAAAATGCCGCGGCAAAGCGACGCCTTTCTTTCACCACAAATTATAACACTTTATGTTCCGTTTGACCATCCATATTTTTACAGAGTATGCATAAAACATTTTGTGAAAAAATATTAAATGGTATATTGCAATAAATAATAGCTTGTGATATACTCTTCTACATAAAGCGACAAACCCTGGGATACATGTATGTCTCATGTACAGACATACGAAAAAGGAAAGCTTAAGGAGAATAAAAAATGAAAAATGCGACGAAACAAAAGCAGGAGGAGCAGAAATACCGGGTCTGGCCGGTGGCAAAGCGTCTGATCAGGGAGATCAGGCAGGGGGATTTTAGACAGACGGGACGTGTGGCTCTCCATGCGGTCTGCGCAGGGCTGTACCCGTTTCTGGCCATTCTTTTGCCCAAGCTGGCCATCGGCATACTGGAGCAAAAGGGCATGGATGCCATGAAGTGGCTGATCCCGGCTCTGGGGATCTATTTCCTGGCGGCGGCCTTGCTGGGCTATGTGGCCAAGCGGGTGGAGAGCATGATAGGGGTAAAAAATATGCGCAGGCGCATTTTTTATCTGGTGGAGATGGGAGATAAGCTGACCAGTATGGACTACCGTTATGTGGAGGATGCCTCTTTCTGGGAGAAAAACGAGAAAGCCCTGAGCGCCGGAAACAACAATTCGGAGGGCATCGAGGGGGTATCCAACAAAATCTGCCTGCTGCCCGCCGCCCTGGTGTCTATGGCGGGCATGATCCTGCTGGCAGCGGGTTTAAGCCCCCTGATTCTTCTGGCTCTGGCGGTACATGTGGCAGTGACCATGTGGGCCTCCGGACAGAACCACAGATTCCGCTACGCGCACAGGGAAGAGGAGGCCAGAGATTATCGCAGAATCAAATATTACTGCAATACCACCCATGACTTTTCTTTCGGAAAGGACATCCGCATCTACAATTTCCGGGACCGCATCCTGGCGAACTATCAGATGGAGATTGAGAACCTGAAGAACCTGACGGCCCGCATGGCCCGGCATCAGTATCTGGTGGGACTGGCGGGGATATTCACCCTGCTTGTGACGAATGTGATGATGTACGGTATTCTGATCGGTCAGACCATAAACGGTATGCCCATCAGTTCCTTTACCATGTACGTGGCTCTGATTAACTCGCTGATGGCTTCCATGCTGGCCTTTGGCGGGGATATCACCTTTATCCGGAATGAATGTCAGTATGTGGGAGAATTTTTCCGGCTGGTGGATGAGAGGCTGGAGGAAGAGGGCAAGGAGGAAATCCATATAGAGGGGACGCTGGAGATTGTCTTTGATCATGTGGATTTTTGCTATCCGGGGAGCGATACCTATATCTACAGAGATCTGAATTTTACTATACATAAGGGGGAGCGGCTGGCCATAGTGGGGGTCAACGGCGCAGGGAAGTCCACGCTGGTGAAACTGATGACAGGATTGTTTCCTCCCACGGCAGGCCATATCTATATCAATGGCATCGACATAGAGAGATTTCGCAGGAAGGACCTGTACCGGCTGTACTCCGCCGTGTTCCAGGATGTGAATATTCTGGCATTCCCCGTTCGGGAGAATGTGACCGGGGGCGGGGAGGCGGACGATGCCCGGGTACAGGAGGCTCTGGAAAAAGTGGGGCTGTGGGAGAAAGTGCAGGAGATGCCGGAGGGACTTAACCAAATGATGCTCAAGGTCATCGACGAGAACGGCACGGACTTTTCCGGGGGCCAGCGGCAGAAGCTGTCCATCGCCAGAGGGCTGTACAAGGACGCCCCCATGGTCATCATGGATGAACCCACGGCTTCGCTGGACGCTTTGGCGGAGGCGGAGATCTATGAGAATTTTTCCGACATGGTCAAAGGCAAGACGGCAGTGTATATCTCCCACCGCCTGGCCAGCACCAAATTCTGCGACAGAATCGCCCTCTTTGACAGGGACGGCCTCAAAGAGTACGGCAGCCATGAGGAATTGATGGCCTTGGAGGGCGAGTACTACAGGATGTTTACCATACAGGGAAAATATTACCAACAGGAACATGCGGAACTATAACTCAGCAGGTTCCCGGAAAGCGCATTGCTAGAAGACAGGACGCCCCAAGCGGCCTGCCATCTAGCACCGGCCGTGCGGTTGTAGGGAACATGCGGAACTATAACTCAGCAGGTTCCCGGAAAGCGCATTGCTAGATGACAGGACGCCTTAAGCGGCCTGCCATCTGGCACCGGCCGTGCGGTTGTAGGGAACATGCGGAACTATAACTCAGCAGGTTCCTGGAAAGCGCATTGCTAGATGACAGGACGCCTTAAGCGGCCTGCCATCTAGCACCGGCTGTGCGGTTGTAGGGAACATGCGGAACTATAAATAGAAAGAGAGTGCGATATGAAGAAGTTAGTACATTTTTGTAGACTTGCATGGAGGGAATCCCCATCTTATATTCTGTTGCTGGCGCTGCAGGCGCTGGCTGCGGCGGGCAAGCTGTGGCTCAATGTGATCCTGCCCAAATTCCTGGTGGAAGAACTGACAGGGCACAGGGAAGTACAGGTTCTCTGCCTGCTGGGGGGACTGATTGTCTTGAACAATGTAGGCATGGCTTGGCTGGAGAAGCTGTTAGAGCGCTGGCTGGAGGTAAAGAAGACTTATGTGCGCCAGGCCATGAGGCGGCAGATGGCGGAGAAGATCATGAACCTTGAGTATGCCTGTCTGGAGGATCCTCATTACCTGGATTTGAAAGAGCGGGCGGCTTTTGCCATCAGCAACCAGGACGCCATTGCCAGGATGATTCAGTGCATCTCCCAGGTGTTTTCCGGGGCATTAACCCTGGCGGGGCTGGTGGTGATTCTGGCTACTCTGGGTCCTGTGCTGCTGGTGGTGCTTGCCCTGGGCATCGGTGTCATGCTGCTGCTGGCCCGGAAGATGTCTGAATATCTTGTGACGATTACGCAGGAAATCGTTCCCATCAACCGTAAATTCAGCTACTATTTGGATTTACAGAGAGAGAAGCAGTACCAGAAAGATATGCGGCTCTACGACATGGGGGGCATGGTCACGGAGCGCGCTGCCCAGTTTACCCGAGACACCTGCGATCTCTTTGACAAAATAAACGAACAGAGCGGCAAGACCGAGGGCGGTATCAGTGTGCTCAACGATTTTCTGGCGGTGTTCTGCTATGCCTATGTGGGACTGCGCACTTTGTCCGATGCCTTTGGCAGGAGGATTTCTCTGGGAGATCTGACCATGTATGTGTCTGCGGCGGCCCAGTTCACCTCCACAGTGGCAGCGCTGGGGCAGAATGTGATTTCAGCCATAGAATCCATGTCTTTTCTGGATCCTTACATGGAGTTTATGAGTCTTGCGGAGGAGACGGCGGCGGAGGGCGGGGAGCCTTTTGCGGGTCCGGTGGAAACGCTGGAGTTTTGCCATGTGACATTCACTTATCCCAGGGCGGAGAAGCCGGTGCTGTCGGATATTTCCTTTCAGATTCGCAGAGGGGAGAAAATTTCCATCGTGGGCTTAAACGGCGCGGGGAAGTCCACTTTGGTGAAGCTGATCTGCCGTATGTACCGGGCGGACAGCGGGGAAATCCGGGTCAACGGCAGGAATATCTACGATTATGCCTATCTGTCTTATATGAAAGCCATCTCCGCTGTTTTTCAGGACTACAGGCTCTTTAATTTTTCCATTGCGGAGAATATCTCCTGCATAGAGCAGGGAGATGAGCAGGTGATCAACCGCCTGATTGACGAGGTGGGGATGCGGGAAAAAATCGACGAACTGCCCCAGGGCCTGCAAAGCCGCTTCGGCAAGGAGTATGACGAGGAGGGCATAGAGATGTCCGGGGGGCAGGAGCAGAAGATTGCCATCGCCAGGGCCCTGTACAAGGATGCATCCATGGTGATTCTGGACGAACCCGCCAGCGCTCTGGACCCCATTGCCGAGGCGGAGATTTATGAGAAATTCAACGGCCTGGTGGCGGACAAGACAGCCATCTACATCAGCCACCGCATGTCCTCCTCCGTGTTCTGCGACCGGATACTGATCCTGGACGGCGGCAGGGTGGCGGACTTTGACACTCATGAGCATCTGATGGGGAAGAGGGACAGCCTGTACTACAAGCTGTTTAACTCTCAGGCGGAAAATTATAAGCTGTAGGGGATAGGGCGATTCGCTTGATGGGGCGGACTTTGGGGGCCTTATACCCCGACTGGGCAGT
>CAMWTF010000051.1 GCA_947177105.1 uncultured Lachnospiraceae bacterium
GACACGCTTTGGACGGCGTAAAAACCGCAGTAAGCGAAAGCGCTTTAGGGGTGACAAATGTAACGGAAACTGCCGTGGCTCTGACAGGAAATGTCAGCGACATCGGAAAAGAGGCGGATTCTAATCTGGAAATAGTTGACAAGTTGAATGGTGAGGTAGTAAAGTTTAAATTATAAAAAACAATGTAAAAAGCTAGGCATAAATTAACAATATTAAGAAGGGGGCAGATTATGAGCAGCATCAGAACAATTCGCGTAACGGGTAAAGGACAAATAAGGTTAAGGCCGGATACGACAAGAATCACCATATCACTGGAGGGGATATATCCCGAGTATAGTGAGACGCTCCGGCACTCGGCACAGGACACGGAGTGTTTAAAGGACATACTCTCGGAGTTTGGATTTGAACGGTCAGAACTTAAGACCCTGAGCTTTAAGGTGGATATGGAGTATGAGAGGTATAATGAGGATGGTAGTTATAAGCAGAGATTCGTGGGATACAAATTCCAGCATCAGATGAAGGTGGAGTTTGAATCAGACAATGAGCGGCTTGGAAAGATCCTCTACGCGCTTGCGCATTGCCCGGTTAATCCGAAATTTAAGCTCAGTTACACTGTGAAGGATCAGGAGGCGGCCAAGAATGATCTTTTGGGGAAAGCGGTGACCGATGCGAAGAAGAAGGCGGCCGTTCTGACACAGGCCGCAGGGGTGGAACTTAAGGATATTCAGAGCATTGATTATTCATGGGGGCAGATTGATTTTGAAGTGCGCCCGATGAGCGGCGAGATGTTGACAAAGGAGGAAATTGATAATTTGCTGGCTCCGTTGAGCGCAAGCTACGATCTGGATATTGAGCCGGATGATATTGAGGTATCGGATACCGTCACGGTTGTATGGGAGATCCAGTAGGTCCATGGGCGACTCTGCATAATTTTGTACTATTTCAGACAAAGATGATCCATAATAAGCCTGCACTGTTTCCTGCTATAAAGGATACAGGCAGGCTTATTATTGAATTTACAGGGACCGGGAAGAGCAGGTATTTTCTGACAGCCACTAACTTTTTGACCGTGCGTCAAAGGGTTTACAATCCAATATTACCTCACTCCGGCCAAGCGGTACTTAAAAAGCTTGATGTCATAATCCCTCTGTGGGTCTGAGGGTTCTATCAGGGCTCTTTTCGGAACACGTACCAGTACGGCTCCTCCCCTCCATAAGTGTAATCGCCGCTCTTCCACTGGATCAGCAGATATTCCGCCCCCTGGTATTCCTGAAAGCGGTACATGCTGGAGGTGGACACTGAATTGCAGATCACATAGCCGCTCACCCAGCGCCACACCTGCGGCCCGTCGGTGTAGGACTTCATGTCGTTTACACTGCGGAAAGTATTGCGCATCTCCCCCTCCGGCAGGAATCGGGCCGTGCGCCAGAACAGGGCATCGTGGGGAAAAGCGGGATTTGGCCTGCCGGGGATGAAATCCTCCGGGCGACGTACCAGGTCGCACACCTGCCATGTTCCAATAACCCGCAGGTCGTTGGCGGGAGTCTGGGGAATGGGATCCTTTTTGCGGATATCCTGACGGGTATAACGCCTGTGGTCCGTTTGCCGCAGCACCCAGCATTCCGGCGCCCCGCCGTAGAGCAGATAGGTCTGAAAGCGCATCTCGATGAACATGTAGGTCTCGCCGTCGATCTCCTCAATGGTGTAGGCATTGCGGCTCTGCTGTTTGGGATAGCCAAAGGAGGTCAAAAGATATCCCTTGGTCCAGCCAAAACACCAATACCATTCTCCGTCCGGCAAGAAGTATAGATCCCTGATGGACTGTACGCCGGGCTGAGTCTTGGGGTGCCCCGGCAGGAACTGCTCTTTGCTGGGCAGCACATCTACCAGCTCCCAGTGTCCAATGACACGCTCGTCATTTTCAAAATCCCCCTGGACATCATCATTGCGGGGCGGCTGCGGGGTGGCGGAGAGCCGGCAGATAGGGATTTTAATCTCCGTGACCCCGTCCTCATAAGTGATCTGATAAGTGGGTCCGGTGATCTGGCAGTGTTGCTCCTCCAGGTGCTGGTGCAGTGCTACAATGGCCTGATCGTACTCGTCCTGTCCGCAGATCAGGCAGGCTGTTTCGCCGGGAAAATGGATGGTGGTCTCGGAGACGGGCAGTGCCCGGACGGAGGCTGAAACTTCGGTTGTAACGCCTGTCGCAAGAGCCGGACCCCCGACAGACATTTTCTCAAGGCAGGGCGGCAGAAACGATAGTCCCTGAGGCAGCTTTCCGGCTATTTCCACCCCCAGGCCCATATCAAAGCAGCCGCTATGATATTCTGTCTCGTAGTCGATCAGGACGGTCCTGTTTCCCTGAAGTTCTTCAGGCAGAGCTTTTCGCAGGGCGGTCAGCGCCTGGTGCCCTTGGGGCCAGTCAGTCAGCAGCAGCCTGACATAGGCAATATGAATTTCCTCACTTTTGCGAATAATGATATTGTACATGGTTTTTTCCTCCTCTATAGCGCCGGAGAGCCTGCGAAGCGTGGCTATACGCTGCTGTGTCCGGGTCAGAAGCGTATTCAGTTCCCTCTCCTTGTCCGCCAGCAATCCGAGAAGCTCTCTGCCTGGGAGTTTCTGCCCGGCCCGGATCTCCTCCAGGGTAAATCCCAACTCTTTCATTGCCAGAATACGGTAGCAGTCCGAGAGCTGCGCGGCGCTGTAATAGCGGTAGCCCGTGAACGGGTCAATCTCCTTTGGACACAGGATGCCTTGGTTGTCATAGTAACGCAGGGCTTTTACCGAAATGTTGCATAGTTTGGACAATTCACCGATTTTATACATACAGACATACACCTCTCTTTCGTGCGCTCCGGCGCACATTTGACTTTCGCAGGCTATGAGCCTTGTGTCTTGCTTGTTCTGACATTTGGCAAATGCCGCGAGGGTAACTTACAAAGCGCTTTGCACTTTTATATATATCATTCCAGCAGGGGGGAGAGTCAACCCCTTTTGCCATTGATTTTCATGAAAGAAACGGATATACTGTACATTAGAAAAATCCCCGAACGAAAATTCGGAAGGCAAGACAGGGAAAAGGTTCTGGGAGAGGAAAACAAGATTCTGTGACAGGGAGTGGATCAGTGGAAAATATAAAATCGGCAAAGAACAAAAGAGCAGAGAACAAGATAAGCGGCGGCCAGTGGCTGATGTGGGCTTTGACGGCGCTGTACGGCGCAGCCTGTCTGTACCTATATTATATGCAGTCCGTTCAGCCTCTGGACTATGACAACCGTTACTTCCAGTCGGACCTGCCCTACCATATCAGCATGATCGTGGAGGACGGCTGGTACTACAGCTTTACCGCCTATGCCTATCAGGCGCTGTACTATCTGTGTGGAAAGACTACTGTGGGGATTGCCCTGTTTTTGGCGGCAGTGACGGCGGCCTCCCTGCTGCTGACGGAACTGCTGCTGCGCCGCATGGCCGGTATGCAGAGGAGAAGCTGGGCTACTATGGCGGCGGCGCTGGCTTTGAACCTGGTGATGCCCTTTTACCTGAAGTGGGCGGGCAGCTACCGCTATGTGAGTTACCAGTCCGGCAACCTGTGGCACAACTCCACCTACCTGTGTATGCGGCTGCTGGCTCTGGCGGCGCTGCTGTATTATCAGAAGCTGGAGGAGAACTACCGGGAGACAATTACGGTAAAGCAGTGGCTTGCCTTTGCCCTGCTTCTGGTGGTGTGTACCGGCGTCAAGCCCAGCTTTCTTACGGTCTTTGCCCCGGCTTTGGCCTTGAAGCTGCTGTGGGATTTGTGTCATAAAGTGCGTTTTAAACAGGTATTTCTGCTGGGATCGGCGGTGCTGCCCGCCTGCGGCGTAGTGCTGTGGCAGAATATGGTGCTGTTCGGGGAGGACACGGGCAACGGCATGACCTTTGATCCCTGGTACACCTTCTCCCTGCACGCTGACAGGCCCAAGCTGGCGGTGCTCTGCTCTCTGGCCTTCCCCCTGGTGGTGCTGGGAGCCAGCTTGCTGGCCGTGCCCAGGCGGCAGCCGGGAGCGGCCAGGGAAGATGTCTGGCCGGGAGGCATATGTCAGCTTCGGTTAAGCCGCACATACCTCTTTGCCTGGCTGATGGCGCTGATTGGTTTTGCGGAGGCCCTGCTGCTGGTGGAGACAGGCGGACGATCGAGAGACGGGAATTTCCTGTGGGGATATCTTTTTGCCATTTTCTGGCTGTATGTGGTGAGCCTGGTCAAGTGGCTGTCCTTGCGGAATATAGACATTACGCTGCTGACACCGGAGGAAAAACCTATGCGGCAGATTTGTCTGACCCTGACCCGTATCGCTTACATTCTTGCAGGACTGGTACTGCTCTACCAGATCTGGTGTGGAGTCTATTTCTTTTTCCGCCTGCTGGGCGGTGAGACCTATTTTATGGTGGGATAATTATAGAGACAATTGCGGAACTAAAAATAGGAGGGATGCGACCATGCAATACATTATCAATCAGGACAACTACCATACTTTTGAGACGCTGGCCGTGAACAGACTGGCCCCCAGAAGTTATTTTATACCCTATCCGAGCCGGGAGCAGGCAGAGAAAGTCAGCCTGCGCCAAAAGCGCTATGCGTCTCCCAAGGTGTCCTGTTTAAGCGGCAGCTGGGATTTTCATTTTTACGCGAAGCCATCGCAGATGCCAGCCGTTTTGGACACGGAGAAGGTGGAGTGGGCTCATATAGCCGTGCCCGGCTGCTGGCAGTTTCAGGGGTATGACAGGCCCTTCTATGTGAATACTCGTTACCAGTTCCCCTTCCAGCCGCCCCGGATTCCTACGATGGACAAAGTGGGCCCGGTTTTCACCTGGGTGGGCGCAGATCAGGGCAACACTCCCCGGCGCAAAGACCCCGGTGAGGAGTACAATTTTGTGGGCGTATACAGGCGCTTTTTTCAGGTACAAGATCCCGAAAAAAGGCATGAGATTTCCTTCTTAGGGGTTGCCAGCTGTGTGGACCTGTATGTGAACGGTTGTTTTGTGGGGTATTCCGAGGGATCCCACAACATGGCGGAGTTTGACGTGACAGAGTTTCTGTGTCAGGGGGAGAACGAACTGCTGGCCGTGGTACATAGGTGGTGCAACGGTTCCTACCTGGAGTGTCAGGATATGTTCCGCAACAACGGTATCTTCCGGGATGTGCTGCTGCGGGTCTGCGAGGAGAGCGATATCTGGGATGTGGCCTGGGAGACTGAGAACTGCAGGAACGGACAGGGCGGGACGCCCCAAATGCCGGGGGCAGTATATGACGCGACTGTCACCGCCACCCTGTATGAGGACGGCCCGGTGCGCTTTACCCTGGCGGGACATGGCCTCAACATAAGCCAGGAGGCACACTCCCGGGAACATGTGGCCCAGGTGGACTTCCCTGAACTCTCCGTCCGGGAGTGGAACGCGGAGGAACCCGTGCTGTACGATCTGTTTATCGAGACGGAGAGCTGCTGTGTCCGGGAGAGGGTGGGCTTTAAGCATGTGACCACAGAGGGAAAAGTGTTCCGCTTAAACGGCAGCCTGGTAAAGCTCCACGGCGTGAATCATCATGACACCAGCCCTACAGGCGGCTATACCATGACGCCGGAGGAGATAGAAAAAGATATATCCCTCTGTAAGGAGTACAATATAGACACCATACGGACCTCCCACTATCCGCCGGATCCCTATCTGCTGGAACTCTGCGACGAGCAGGGAATCTATGTGGTGGACGAGGCCGATCTGGAGACCCATGGCAGCTTTTCCCACAGACTGCCGCCCAATTACAGCCACATCAGCGGCGACCCGGCCTGGCGTCTGCACTATCTGGACCGGGCCCGAAGTCTGTTCCACCGGGATAAGCTCCACGCGTCCATCATCATGTGGAGCCTGGGCAACGAGTCCGGCGGCTATTGCAACACAGATAAGATGTACCACTATCTGAAAAAAAGAACGAACCTGCCCATCCACTATGAGGGCGTGATTCACACCCGGCGCAGGGCTTATGATGTGGGCAGCGAGATGTATCCTTCCGTGGAAAAAGTGCGTCAGGTGGGAGAGTGTACCCGCAATGTGCCGCAGCTGTGCGACAGGCCCTATTTTCTCTGTGAGTATGCCCATGCCATGGGAGTGGGCCCCGGCAATGCGGAGAGCTACTGGCAGGAGATCTATCGGCATGACAACCTCATGGGCGGCTGCATCTGGGAGATGGCTGACCATGCTGTACTGCACCCGGACGGCAGTTACACCTATGGCGGAGACCATGGGGAGTGGGAACATGACGGCAACTTCTGTGTGGACGGCATTTTTTACCCGGACAGGACACCCTCTACAGGCGCACGAATCGTCCGGTTCCTCTACCGGCCCATCCGTGTGACGCATGTAGAGGGGAATTTGTACGAGATATTCAACACCACGGGCTTTACCCCCGGCAGCCGCTTTGTGCTGCGCTGTCAATGGAGCGACGGACGGGAGACGGAGGTGGCGCCCATGGTGGGCCCGCTGGAGAGAAAATGCATCCGCATTCTGCCGCCTGAGAAGCGGTCGGAGGAGGGATATCGGCGAATATGCCGGGATTTCCGTCAGGAACTGCTGCTCACAGTCACCACTGTGGAAAAAAATACAGGCAGAGAGGTGGCAGTGGAGCAGATCACCCTGTGGGAAGCGGCGCTGCCCAGACCTGCCCGCAGCAGCCAGAAACCGCTGCCTCCCATTCTGCAGCAAGACAATGGACGCCCCAATCTGTATCTGGGAGAAACTCGGCTGGCGGCGGCGGATCCCTACACCATTCTCTTCCGGGCCCCTACGGACAATGACGTGAACCTGTCGCGGCGCTGCGGGGTGAATGAATTTACGGATCAGCGGGAGGAACTGCTGGACATTGACCGCACAGAGCTGCAGCTGAAGGTGAGGACCCGCATCAGCTGCAAGGCAGGCAGTTTTCTCTGCACGGATACCTATGAGTACTGCAGCCAGGGCATCCTGGTCACCAGCAGGCTTCGCTGTGAGCGGGGAAGCGGATATCTGCCCCGGTTCGGCAAGGCTTTCCGACTGGACGAGAGTTTTTGTGATGTGGCATATTATGGAAGAAACGGTGAGTCCTATGCGGATATGAAAGAGCATACGCAGATCGGCATAGTCTCCTGCCGGGTCAGGGATATGACGGAACCCAACATCCGTCCCCAGGAGAGCGGTAACCGCTGTGACTGCCAGTGGGCCAGCATCAGCGACGGGAAACTGAGGATTAGTTTCCGTGCGGTAGATCGCCCCTATGAACTGGGGATCAAGCCCTACAGTGACCGTCAGCTACTGTCCATGAGGCACCGGGAGGATGAAAGAACCACGGGAACCTATGTGACCATTTCAGCCTTTCAGATGGGTATAGGCACAGGCAGCTGTGGTCCCGCCACAGCGCCTGAGTACTGCTACCCCATGGAGAGGGAATATGTGCTGCGTTTCCTGATTGATGTGGAAGAAATGTAATGATACCCATATATAACAAAATCTTTCATAAAAATTAAGATTTAGACAGTGGACAAAAAAATAAATTAGCGATACAATAGGGAAGGTAAATGGAGTTAAACAGTCAGGGGATATGCGGACTCCAAAACAGCAAATCCCCGGAATGCGCACTGAATAAAATCAGGACGCCAGAGCGGCATGATTTTATTCACTGGGAATGTGTGCATGTAGGGGATATGCGGAACTATAAAACAGCGAATCCCCGGAATGTACACTGAATAAAATCAGGACGCCAGAGCGGCATGATTTTATTCACCGGGAATGTGTGCATGTAGGGGATATGCGGAACTATAAATAAGAAAGGAATTGATACAGATGAAAAAGATAAAGTTAATGAGCGCCGTTTTGTTGACGGCCTGCGTTCTGGCAGGCTGCGGAGGACCGGCGGAGCAGCCTACAGGTACTCCTGGTTCAGACGCTTTGGCCAGACCTATTGAGGAAAGCACAGCGCCCTCGGAATCTCAGGTGCCGGACAGCGTAGAGGCGCCGGACAGCCTCGAAGCTCCTGTGGCTGCCACAACAACCATTGGAGACAGGACAGTGGTGGATGGCAAGATGCAGAGTTATCTGACCGGTGAATGGAAGGACGAGTCGATTGCCCGCCGCCGCAGCATGGCAGTGATGATTCCCAACAATAAGCCGGCCATGCCTCAATATGGTATTTCCCAGGCAAGCATCATCTACGAGGCGCCTGTGGAGGGACGAATTACCCGTCTGATGGCCTTTTTTGAGGATTATGATAATTTGGATCACATAGGGCCTGTGCGCAGCAGCCGTGATTATTATGTGTACGAGGCTATGGGCTTGGATGCCATTTATTGTAACTGGGGTCTGGCTATTCCCTATGTGGAGGATTTGCTGAGAAGCGACCAGGTGGACAACATAAGCCAGGCGCTCACCGGTATACATAATCCTTCTTCGGAGGCATTCGACAGGCTGGACAGACCAGGCTATAAGGATGAGTATAGAGGATATATGTTTATTAATGGATATAACAAGGCCGTGGAGCGTCATGGCTACAGCAAGGAATATGATTCCAACTTTCAGGGGGCGTTTTTGTTTGCCAATGACGGACACCGTGCGGAATATGCGGATAAGCCCAGCGCCGTCAAGGTTTATCCCGGCGGTAGCAACAGCAATTCCGGCGGTTATGGCAATGCCCGGCCCTGGTTTGAGTACAATGCGGAAGAGGGTCTTTACTATCGCTATCAATACGATGGCAAGCAGATCGACGAGATGAATAACGAGCAGTTAACTGTCAGCAATGTGGTGTTCAAGGTCTGTGACGGTCTTGTGAGAGATAATAACGATTACCTGTTCTTTACCACTTATGGCAGCAATGAGGCATATGTATTTACCAACGGAAAAGTAATCAAGGGTACCTGGTCCCGGGATAATGCGGATGAACCGACCCGTTACTTTGACGAGAGCGGCAATGAGATTGTACTTAACCAAGGCAAAACCTGGGTGTGCAATATCTGGTCCGATTACAAGGAGTATATGAATTGGGAATAAAGGATTGTGTTTAAGAAATGCGGAGCTGTGGGATTTTTCCACAGCTCTTTTTATGACAAAAAAAGAGCGCTTTTGGGGGAATCAGATAATAATTCAGCGGACAGTACTGTATTTTTGTGCTACAATACATCTAATTTAAAGAGGTGATTTTATGCGGGCAAGTGGTAAAAAAATAAACAGGGAACTGATTCTGCACGGCAATATGGTACATGCGATTCTGTCACTGGCCATTCCGGTGGTCATCAACAGTTTCCTCCAGACCATGTATAATCTGACGGACACGTATTGGCTGGGCCAGATCGGAACGGCTCAGCTGGCGGCCATCAACCTGGTGACACCGGTTCAGAACATTATTATCAATTTTGGCGGCGGTATCACTGTGGCAGGTTCCGTGCTGGTGACCCAGTACATTGGCGCAGGCAAAAAGGAAGAGGCCATGAAGATGGCGAACCAGATTTTTGCGGCGGCCATGCTCTTTGCGCTGGTATGCACAACTGCATGCTTTCTGGCGACGCCGGGGATCGTGACCTGGCTGGGGGCGGACGCGGAGACCTATGGGCATAGTCTGATGTATCTGCGGATAGTAATATGGGATATGCCTTTTCTGTTTGTGATCAATCTGTTTTCGGCCATCCACCAGGCCCAGGGGGACACGGTGCGTCCCATGTTCCTGAACCTGGGCGGTATCGTGCTGAATCTGATTTTGGATCCTCTGTTCATCATGGGACTTAAGCTGGGGGCAGGAGGTGCGGCGGCGGCTACCCTGTTTGCCAAGATTGTTCCAGCCATAGTAGCTATATTTTTGCTGACCAGACCGGAGAAGGAAATCCACATCAGCAGGAAATATATGCATTTTGAGAAAGAGAAACTTAAACTGATACTGAAGATCGGTTTACCTTCCGCCATCGGAGGCAGTACCATGCAGCTGGGCTTTTTGCTTATGAGCCGCAATGTGTATGCCTACGGCACCCAGGCCATGGCGGCTTACGGCATCGGCAATAAGATCAACAGCGTGATCACTCTGCCCAGCAATGGCATCGGATCGGCTACCGCTACCATCGTGGGGCAGAACATCGGAGCCAGGCAGCAGGATAGAGCGGAGCAGGGCTATAAAATTTCCCGGCGTATTTGTGTTGTATTTTTGTTTATAAGTGGTATGATATTGTCAAGAAAGCCAATTTCCACCGCCATAGTCAGCGTATTCAGCGACGATATGGAGGTGATTGCCATGGCGGCGGACTTCCTGAGCATTATGGCCTTCTGGTGCTTTACCAACGGGGTGTACAATACCAGCATGGGGCTGTTTCAGGGTACAGGGCATACCGAGGTGATCATGGCGGCGGATGCCAGCAGACTGTGGGTGTTCCGTTTCCTGACTCTGTGGGTATGCGGGGAAGTGCTCCACATGGGTGTGCGCAGCGTGTGGTACTCCGTGGTGATAAGCAACGGAATTTGTGCCGTGATTCTGTACTTGCTGTATCGTCTGGGCATCTGGAAAAAGGCTAAGATCAAGCTACGGCCGGAGGTGAACGACGAAGATGGGACACAAACAGGAGAAAAAGAGGCATAGGGCCTTAAAAATTTATGGCGTATGGGCGCTGCTGGTGGTGCTGGTT
>CAMWTF010000052.1 GCA_947177105.1 uncultured Lachnospiraceae bacterium
TTTTTTTCAAGCAGAAGACGGCATACGACATCATGCCGAGTCTCGTGGGCTCGGAGAGGTGTATAAGATACAGCCCATCCATTGTCCTCGTAAGTGTGGATACTGCGGGCATTGCTGGCCAGATGGGGATAGTCAGCCGCAAACTCCTCCATCCAAGCCACCTGCATGGCCACAATCCGCTCAATAATCTCCTTTTTCTCTGGTGTGATCTCCGGGAAACGCTCCTTCATCTCCTCATATTGTCCGGGGGCGGTACTCTCCATCATCCTGCCATATTTTTCTTCGATCAGATTGTGTCCCCGTTCCAGTTCCCGGTCAAAATCGTAGAGATACTGTAACAGCATTGTGTGGTCCCAGGTCAGATACTGGCTCTTGCGCATGATGGAAAAAGTGAACCAATCATCCTGGCAGCTGGCCCTGCCTCCCTCGTTCTTCACCACGTCAAATGCCTCAAACTCCCTGCGGGCTATGGCCTCCGCCAGCTCCTCCACGGTCTTGTCCGCAATGCCGGACTTATATAGAAGCTCCGCCACATGCTCCTCCAAAAAGCTCTCAATATCGCTGATATAACCTGCGCGGTACAACCCATGGGCCAGAAGGCCGCCCACCTGTTCCATGCTCCGGCAGGCATCCTCCCCGGGACTCTCCAACGCTGCCAAAAGCAGCCGCAGTAAATCCTCATATCTGCCGTCGCCGCCCAATCCGCGGACGCCCTCCGCCAGCCACTTGTCATGGGGCGGAAAACTCCTTTCCATATAATAGACCAGCTTCAGGGCTTCCTCCGCCGCCCTGCCCAGCAGAATGCGGCTGCTCAATCTGTCCCCCCGCTGTAACATACGGCTGCAGTTGTACTGTCCATATTGACAAAATCGGGCCGCCGCCTCCGCGATCCGCAGATACCGCAGACGCTCTGGGTAATGCTCCGTGAGCAGAATACGTATCTGGGTAAAAATGCCTTCGTCGTCTCGAAACACGCTGCCGTTTACCGCCGCAGCCAAGGCACTTTCCTCCATCTGCCGGAAGGGAACCAGCCCTGGATTCTCCGTCTCCATGGCCTTGTATATTCCCTCCATATGCTCCATGCCCAGCAGCCTGCCATAAAAGCTTCTTATGGTCTGCACACCCCGGCGGCCCGCGCCCTGGCGGGAAACCTGATAGGTATAGCCCAGAAAGGTCTGGGGCAGTTCCTCGTAAGCCGCCTGTAACTGCTCCCCGATCTCCTCGTAGACCTGATCCGATACCCACATCAAAAAGCTGGGCCCCCAGTCATGGTCCCGGGAAGCCTCATCGTCATAGCCAAAGCAATCTGATCCCTCGCCCGCCAGGCCCACGGCGATCCGGCTCTCATACTTTGGGAATTTCTCATGGATCATGGCCCGGCCATAGGTCTCATAGTAGGCCCGGCACAGCTCCATGCCTGTGACCTGCTGCCCTGGCTGCGCCTGGCCAGCCATAGCCGTGCCAGCATTCCCATTTTGCTTTGCGGCAAGGGGTTCCTCCTGCTCCTCCTTGGCCCGGCGACACGCCTTTGCGTTCTCCTTAAGCCGGTAATAAGCCTCCGTCCTGCCCAGACTCTCCTCTATGCCCTGCATGGCCTTGACAAAATAAGCCTCTGCCCTGTCATACCCTCCCTCTTGAAACAGATAAGCAGCCAGGGACGCCAGCGCCGCACAGTAGTGGGCATCCTTGACGCCATGAGCTTCAAACATGGCTATGGCCCTCTGGAAACAGTCCGCCGCCTGCTCCTTTCTGCCCAGCTGCAGGTATGTGGCAGCCAGGTTGGCATAGCTGCTGGCCTGCTCGTAATAGCGCTCCGGGTGCCGCAAAGCAATCTCCAGCGCCTGCTCCAGATATGCCCCGGCCGCCTCAAACTCTCCCATCTCCTGATACAGCAGAGCCTTGTTGTTATACAGACTGGCCACCAGCATATCCCCCGGCTCCAGAACCTGGCTGTAGATCTGCTCCACCGCCCGGTAGCAGGTCATGGCATCCTCCAGCCGCCCGCCGGCCCGGTAAGCGCTGGCGATATTCAGCACCGAGGTGGCAAAGGGCAGCGTCCCGGAAAGCCCCATCTCCTGAAGAAGATTTAACACTGCTTCCCCGTAATAATAGGACTTCTCCGCCTGTCCGGTCTCCCGGCAAAAACCAATCAACTCATTCAGCAGTGTCACCGCACCGCCCCGATCTCCGCTCTTCAGCGCCCGCTCCAGGCTCTCCACCATCAGCGCCTGAGCCTGGACTCCTTTATTTTCCTCCAAAAGTCTGTCAATCTGCTGTAAGATATCCTCCATGTCTGTCAGCCCCTTTCTCCAAAATAGGTATCACTGCCCGGTTCATCATTCCTCCTGACTTCCATATGCTTATTTATCATCTCACAATCTCCAAAAAAATACAAGAGCGCATAGTGGTTACAAGTCATCACAGGTAAACTAAACGCAGGTATAAGTTCTCTTCCTGTTCGCCATACTAAGAGAGAATTGCATCACGATGGTTGATGAGACACTATTAAAAGGAGACCGTGCCATGAAGCTCACCACATCCCTGGAGGAAAATATGACCGCCGCCAAGACCCTGCTGCCCATCGGCGCCAGCTTTGACATTATCACAAGACAGCTGCTGCTGGGCAAGACCCGGGCCTGCCTGCTGGGCATCAACGGCATGTGCAAGACCGAGGTATTGCAGCGCATTTTCTCCGATCTGCAAAACCCCCAGTATATGCAGGATGATATTGTGGAGCAGCTGCAGCAATATATGTCGGCCCGAATCGGCTATGCCCAGGTACAGCTGGAATCAGACTGGGACAAGCTGGTGCGTCAGCTGCTCAGCGGCCCGGCGGTGGTGTTGGTGGACGGCTTTGATCAGGCTCTGATCCTGGACGTGCGAAGCTATCCCGCCCGAGGAATCTCCGAGCCGGACGCGGAGCCGGTGCTGCGGGGAGCCAGGGACGGCTTTGTGGAGACCATGCTGTTTAACGCCAACCTGATCCGCCGCCGGATTCGTTCTCCCCGGCTGACTTTCCGGCTGTGCTGCGTGGGCACGGACAGCCGCACGGACGTGGCTCTGGCCTATGTGGACGATCTGGCGGACCCTGAACTGGTAGAACGTACTGCCGAAAGCCTGGCCCGGCTCCAGATCTCCAGTCTGACCATGGGAGCCAAAAGCCTGGAGGAACTGCTGGTAAAGAAGCGCTGGTACAATCCCCTGCCCAGTATGCATCTGACAGAGCGGCCGGATGTGGCCTGCAGCTACCTGATGGAGGGCCATGTGCTGATCATCGTGGACAATTCCCCCACGGCGCTGATCCTGCCCAGCACTATCTTTCAGTTTACCCAGAGTCCCGACGACTACTACAGCAGTCCCCTGGTGGGCAGCTATTTCCGGCTGGCCCGGTTCGCCTGCATTCTGGTGAGCCTGGTGCTGATGCCCCTGTTCCTGCTGCTGACATCCTATTATCCCCACATATCCGCCCGGTATCATTTACTTGACAGCGCGGACGCCGGGCCCGTCACCGTCTTTTTCTATGTGCTGGCAGTGGAGTTTATACTGGATCTGTTCAAATATTCTGCCGCCCACAGCGCCAGCCGCTTCTCCGGTTCCCTGTCCATCGTGGGGGGACTGATCATCGGGGATATCGCCGTAGAACTGAACTGGGCCTCCGTGGAAGTGCTGTTCTATGCCGCGGTGACGCTGCTGGCCACCCTGTCCCTGAGCAGCACCGAGTTCGCCGACGGACTGCGGCTCTACCGGCTGTTTCTGATCCTGGTCACTGGTCTGGCAGGGTTATGGGGATTCCTTTCCGGAATGACGCTGGTAGTACTGTCCATTGTCACCACCCCTACTTACGGAGACTACAGCTACCTCTGGCCCCTGTATCCCTTCAACTGGCAGGCCCTGAAAACCCTGCTGCTGCGCTATCCCACCTTCCGGGCCCAGCCCAGCCGGGTGTGGAGACGAGGCAAATCCCCGCAGCCCCCGCAGGATGCCTCCTGATCGCAGTGGCACCAACTATTTTGAGAAGGTTCGGCTGCCCAGGCTAGTATAGCAGTTCCTGTGCAGAAGCCTCGGATATTTTTACGAGAGTGCAGTTTCAAAAACATAGGCACAGCAAGCTGCGTTGAAGCTTTATAATGTGTGCTATCGGGAAATAGACCAGAATATTTGCTCAGAGGTTTTCGATACGCTATACCAGGGCATACACAAGAATATATGTCCATATACTGTAGAAAGTGTAATATAACGGGCGGGATTCCAAGCGCTTAATTTTACGCTGGCTTATACGCCGTCCGGAAGGATTTTCTGTGAGTTTATTATCAGCCATCAACAAGTTTCTATGGAATGGGCCTCTGCTGCTCTTGCTTCTGGGCATACATCTGTACTTTACCATTCATCTGCATGCGCCCCAGCGGCATATAGGAAAGGCTATCCGTATGTCCCTGCGCCCGGAGCCTGTAGATTCGCCTGCAAATGATTCTGCTGGCGCGTCCCGCCCTCAGGCAAAAAAATCCCCGCGCCACCGGGTCTCCCCCTTCGGCGCGCTGGCCACCACATTGGCAGCCACCCTGGGCACGGGCAATATCATCGGCGTCTCCACGGCCATAGCCCTGGGCGGTCCCGGCGCCGTGCTGTGGTGCTGGCTAACCGGAGTGCTGGGCATGGCAACGGCCTATGCGGAATGCTATCTGGGCGTCCTCTACAGACAGCATGACTTGGAGGGACACCATATCGGCGGACCTATGTATGTCATCCGCCAGGGCCTTCACTGCAAACCCCTGGCAGCCTTCTATGCCCTCTGCACCGTGACAGCGGCCTTCGGCGTGGGATGCACCACCCAGGCCAACTCCCTGACCCAGACCACCTCCCTGACCTGGGGACTGTCTCCTCATCTGGTGGGCATGGCGGCCGCCGTCGTCACCGGACTGGTGCTCATCGGCGGTATCAGCAGCATCAGCCGAGTCTGTATGCGGCTGGTGCCTGTGCTGGGTCTGCTGTACATAGCTGGATGCCTGGCCCTGCTGTGGCGTTTCCGCGGCGCTCTGGGGGCGACCTGTCTGTACATTCTGGAGAGCGCCTTTTCCCCTAAGGCGGCACTGGGCGGTGTGGCGGGCGGGGGGCTGCTGTTAGCGGCACGCTATGGCATTGCCAGGGGACTGTACACCAACGAGGCGGGAATAGGCACCTCCGCCATCGGCGCAGCCTCCTCCGACGCGGTTTCTCCGTCCTATCAGGCTTATGTATCCATGACGGCCGTGTTCTGGGATACGGTAGTCATGTGCCTGCTGACCGGATTGGTCATCGTAGCCAATATGCTGCTGCATCCCGAATCCCTGTCCGGCGTAAACGAGACGGGACTGGCGGCCGCGGCTTTCCGCTCTCTGCCCCTCCTGTCCGCCTGGGGACTGCCTCTGGACGGAGAAGTATTCCTGTCCCTGTCCCTGGCGGCCTTTGCCCTGACCACTCTGATCGGCTGGTCCTATATGGGCGAGAAGGCGGCAGAATACCTGTGGGGCCCTGCCGCAATTCCGCACTACAAGCTGGTGTACATCGTCATGGTCTATGTGGGGGCCGTGATCCCCATGCAGCTGGTGTGGGAATGTACTGACCTGGTCAACGCCGTAATGGTGTTTCCCAACGTGATTGCTCTGGTGCTCCTCCGAAAAAAAATCCGCCCATAGATAGCTGCCTCTGACGCAGACACTTTTTGCTTTTCTGCCAAGCAGAGATGGGGCTGTGAAAAAAGACTTATCTTTTTCACAGCCCCCACTCCTGTTTTGCTATATCAATGATTGTTTGTCAAGATACTTTAGTCTTCCAGAACCGCCGTACCAAACACACCGGGAGATGACCAACCCTGTCCTGACTCATCGTACCAGCTCAAAGTGCCGATCCTTTTCCCGTCTGCCGCGTCATTGATCTGAAGCTCAATGCCGATCTCCATGTCTTCAACCGGCTTAATGTCCGTCCACTTAATGGCTGCCTCGATAATATAGCCGTCCCCGGTTGTCTTTGCCACGGACTGAATGTTTTCAGCCGTACATTTTTTTCCGTTATAACTCTGTTCCGCCATATAGTTAATACGGTACTGCTTGTCATCCTCCTCGTATGCGGCGGATTTGTGATTATTCTCATCAATAAATATTTCCAGAGAGTCCTGCTCGTGAGCCTGGCTTGCAGACTGATCTAACGCAGCATCCCAAACCTGCGCATATACATACAGGCACTCCTGATCCCACATAAGGCTTACCTGCGCATCGGCTTCGGCTCCTTCGCGGATGGTCAGCGCAACAGTCACAGCCTCATCCCAGTTTTTCTCCCTTACACCGTCTACCGCTGCTGTTCCCATGGGGATATGTGTATAAGGTTTCAGGGTCGCAGCCGCATAATATTCGCTGCTGGTGGCCTGGGAAAGAGTTGTGTCATTGTAAGCTGCCTTCTGGCTGCCGTTGGTTACTACAATATCAAACCCCACCGTCACTGCCGCCTTCAGCATGGAACGATCAAGCTCTTTACTCACAACGGCAATATAGCCGTCCTCCGTCTCCGCTGCGTCGGCGCGGGCGCACTCTGCGGACAAAATGGTTCCGTCCGCGTCTGTGAGATACAGAGTCACTTTATCCTCCGGATCCTTCACGGGATCCGTCACCTTTACCTGAACGGAAATTCCATTGTCGTTCCATACCGGTGTAAAACGGACCTCTGTGCCGCTATTTGTATAAGTCTGCTCAATGCCGGAGGCAAAAGACTCCTTGTAACTCTGAACTACCGCCAGCTTGCGGATGGCCGGTTTCAGAGACTCCACATTGACAAAAGCCCAATAGGAGGGTTTTACCTGATAATCGTCGTCGAAGAGAAGCGGGCACTGTTTCCTGCTGCCATCCGTTCCTCCGCCCACCGAACTGGACGTCTGCAGCCAGGAATTTTTGTCGATCACACCCCATATGGTAATACTGCCGACCCGATACCCCTCCTCTTTCATGCGCCGGATAGCCGTGTAAATATCCTGGTAGCGCTTGGCCTGTCTCTCATACTCCGCTGCCAAGGTGTCTTTGGTTCCGTCGTAAGAACTGCTTGCGGCCATATCCAGTTCAGTGACCTGTACCTGTCCCACCACTTCGCAGTAAGCCCTGGCCGCCGCCTCAAACTCCTCTACGGTAGGAGAGCCGCCTGTCTGGTAATGCCCCTGCATTCCCATTCCGTCGATTCTGGCTCCTTCCTTGGCCTTGACATCCTTCAACAGCGCTACGATGCCGTTGCGTTTATTCACAAACCATTCGTTATAATCATTGTAGTACAATTCCACGCTCGCCGGCATGTACTTGTTGGCATAGGTAAACGCATTTAAAATATACTCGTTGCTCTGGTACACTGCCCACCAACTGGAATTTTCCTTATCATTCCGATAAGTGCCCGTACCGTCACTGACCGCCTCGTTGACCACGTCCCAGCCATAGAACATGTCCTTATATTTGCTGTCGGGACCGGTAAAGTGCTCCGCCATGGTCTTAATATACCACTCCAGCCGCAAATTCATTGTATCCTTGTCCACATATGGCTGATCGGCGTCATAGTCCACATGGAAAAACCATTCCGGCGTCTGAGAGTGCCATACCAGCACATGCCCGCGGACCATGATGGCCTCTTGCGGATGCTCCTGGTTCCATTCATAGAGGGCGTCCAGGGTCTTCTCCGCACGGCTGTAATTCAGTTTGGGAACCTGAATCTTTTGTCCGTTTATGGATACTGTGTCTGTGCCTGGACAAGTGCTGGCATACCCAAACATTGCATCCGGTTTCAGTTCATTGCCTATGGTCACAGCATTAAAATGCTTCGTGACGAGCTGCATGAGCAAATCGTCTGACAGTTCGGAGTTCACAATGGAAACGCCCATCAGGAAGTCGTCTCCCATCTCCCTGGCGACAGCTTCTTTCAGATCGGGAACATCCTGCTGTATTTCTTTTTTGGGCTGGACTATTTCACGGAGCTCCACGCCGGTGGCATAGTATGTACCCTTTACGCCGGGGCCGCTGCCATACTCTGTCCCCTGTTCCAGGATACGCATCACTACCTTGTCCAGTGTACCTGTCCAGGAAGGAGTAAAGGTTCCGCTGAATTTTGTCCAAACGCCGGGTTCCAGAACCAGCTTTGTGTCCCCGGTCACATTGCAGGAATAATTAGGCGTACCGTCCGAAACGATAAACGGCGCCATCTCCACGGTACGCTGCTGGGCAGGGGCATCCCCGTAGTCATTTTCATCCAGCATAACGTAAAACGTAAATTCATATTCCGCATTTTTGGTAACCACATCTGTGATATCCTGCGCAAAACAATTATAGTTTGAACCTCGGTTTGTAATCTTACCGTAAGTTTTGATCTCGTCGACGACCGCATTCTGAGCCACCTGGGCAGTGATATCAGCACTTCCCTTTTCCGCGCCCCACACATCCAGCTTATCGGGATCGGCAAAGTTTGGATTCTGAATCAGATTGTCTCCCAGCGGAATCTCCTCCGTGACGCCGTTCATCGTAAATTCAACGCTGACCATCCGCACCGTATGGGCCGCGTCATAAGCATCGCTGTTTTCCTGATTCTCATCAGAACACATAACGCCTATGCAGGATGCCTTTCCTCCAAAATCAGGAACAAAGGAGTATTCACTCTTTCCGGAATTATTATAATACTCCTTCAGAGCGTTTTTGGCGCCATCGTATATCTTAAAGGCCAACGTGGCATTCTGATCCGCCGTCTTTATTGTGATGTTCTCACAATTATCCATATTCAGCGTCTCGGGCAGATCCAGACAATACTCGTCCCATTGCCTGCTATAGGAGAGAATTAGTTGCCCTTCTGTGAGCTCCACCGGCGTATTGTTCCAACGCCCGTAAGCTTTCAGGCTTTCCGCCGGGTATACTTTATTATTTGATGTATCTTCAGACGGTACATCCTTCATCTTAAAGGACAGGCTGACCATCTCGGCTGTAAATGGATATGTATTCCCCTCTCCGTTTGACATTACGCCAACGCAAACCGCTGTGCCGGTAAAATCAGGGGTAAAGGTATATTCATTTTGACCGGAATTTTCATAATAAGCCCTTAACTCATTTTTGGCGCTGTCATAGACCTTAAAGGCTAGTCCCCCGTTCTGGTCAGCTGTCCTGACTGTGATGCTCTCACAGTTGGACATGTCCAATGCCTTGGGTAAATCCAGACAATACTCTTCGTACACTTCTGAAAAAGATAGCACCAGTTTCCCGTCAGTGAGTTCTGCAGGCGTATTACTCCAACGGCCATAGGCTTTTAAATCTTTTGCCACATAGGTCTCTGCTTTTTCACTATTGGCAGTGTCCTGGTCGTTTGACAAACCCACGGCAATGCTGCTCACATCTTCGTGACTGACATTGTCATTGCCCGTAACAGTTTCCTGTGTCCCAGGGCTGACACAGGCATCCGCATCCATCTGGGATGCCTGCACGGCAGTACCGCTTAACCAGATACATCCAAACGCCAGGCAGCCCGCCATAAGCAACGACAGTTTGCGATAAAAACGCATTTTCATATTAATACCTCCTCTTATAATATTTTTTAGATAAATGCACTTCTCCAGAAAGCAGCCAACAGACAGACGCTGTCAGCAAAATCCCACGCATTTATCCATAGAACCCCACATATACAGCTTATATTATTTTGAAAGTGTGCGCTAATCAAATATTGCTTTTTAATTAACAAATATTGCTGATTTACATGCATCGCAGTCTTTTGATGCCTTCATTTGTATATTATTTTCCTCCATTCCCGCCGGATACATGACAAAAATGCCTGCCGCATGGTTTCCCACACGACAGGCATTCCTTTGTTTTACCGCATATAATTCAATTTCAATTTCCGCTTCCCTTTCCGCGATTGGAACCACGGGGTTTTTTCAACACCACAAAGGCCATCACCTCTATGACGACAACAACCAGTACTACGACCACCGCTATCACCACAAATATATTAACTCCTCTGGAATCCCCCTCCGACGCCTGATCATCGTTCCCGGCGTCGGGAGAAGAGGAAGGAAGAATGATATCCTCCTCCAACGCAGGCACATCCCCAGAAGGGGTTTCCTCTGGCTGCCAGGACTCGCTTTCCGGCGGCTGGGAACTCTCCATGGAACTGTCTACAGGGGTTTGTGTTGGCTTGGGGCTTGCGGTGGCCCTGGGCGGCTGCGTTGGCCGGGCCGTAGGCTGCGCCACAGAAAGCTGGGGCGCAGCCGTCGGAATCACCACCGGAGTCGGCGTTGCCGCTGGCGGCTGAGGTTCCGACGGCGGCTGGGGCTCCGACGGCGGCTGGGGCTGCACTACAACCGGACCGATCTGCACTGCCTCCGGAAGTTCTACGCCCTGCATGGTCTTTACCTCCGTGCCGTACACATACTGCAAAGAATTTTCCACGGCGCTGACCGTGGCAGTCACTTCATTGCCGCTTTCATCCAACACTTTGATCTTTCCCACAGTCAAGGCATCCGTGCCCTCCGTAAAC
>CAMWTF010000053.1 GCA_947177105.1 uncultured Lachnospiraceae bacterium
GGCGACCACCGATATCTACACGTAAGGAGTCGTCGGCAGCGTCAGATGTGTATAATAGACATAATTGTCCTTGTCAAAACGCTCCTTTTAAGCCACCAGCAGATTCTGAACCTGGAAAGCGCTCATTTTACCAATGGTGTACACATCCTCTCCGGTGCCTGCAATGACCAGCACATACTCCAGCTGCTGCTCGTCGTATACTTTAAAAAACTGGTATCCCTGAATCTCCTGGGAATCCGCCGGAGACTTGGCAAATTCCACCACCGCCCTGCCGCTGCCCGACATATCGGCCGTATACGCCACCGGTTTGCCGTCCACATCCATCACGCTGATATCGACTCTGGCAATACCCTTAAGGCCGTCTATGGTGCTCTGCAAGATCTGATTTGATATCATATTTTCTACTCCTTTTCCTGTGTGGGGTACTTTCTTTTCCATGCAAACAGATATTTTAATAGAATTGACCGTAATCCCGACTAAAAGCGGCCGGACGGTCAACCACACTATAAAAGCTCCGACTTTCATAGTAAAAATGACGAAAATTCCATTTAATACAAATGTACAAAAAAATCACAGAAAAAGCAATAGGTTTTTGTGAAAAATTGATGGATATTTAGTCACAAAAAAGGTGGCAGGCCCTTTTTATGCACCTCACCACCCCTATAGTCGGTAAAAATAACCAATTCGTTACAGACGAATATCAATATTGCCGCCCACTGCCGGATTCACACTGAGCTCCATGGCCGCCGCGTCCGCCATCTCTACCACGCCTGCACCCAGATCCTTGCCCAGATCAATCGTCTTGCTAAGCATCTTGATCCCCACCTGGGACTGCACATCCATCATCGCCATATTCATTGACAATCCTGCAATATCCATAACCTTACCTCCCCGGTTTCCTGTCTATTTTCCACATCTGTCCTGCGGACACTATGACCGACGGGACAACTGCCGAATCCTATTTTTATCTTAGCACACTTGCTGTATTTTGCCAAGATCCAATTTACAATATCATCTGCAAAATGATTACAGCCACGCAGATTAAAAGCCCCAGACCCAGAGGAACACTCATCAGCCGGGAGCCTTTTATCTTTCGGCTGTTCCAGAGACTCCGCAAATCCTCCTTATGTCCTTCCCGGCCGGCGATCCAGGCCAGCACACAGCCTGCCAGGGGCGTACAGACGGTAGCAATCACCACATACATGCTGATGGCCAGCAGAAATTCCTGCCCGCCCAGACCGCTCTCCGCCGTCTGTACCAGTTCCTCCATCCCTCCTGACATATTGTCCACGGCATACATCAGCACTGTGGACAGGCCATTCACACAAAAGTGGGCGATGAATGCCGGTATCATGCTGCCCGTGGCCTCCACCAGGAGAGCCAGGGCAATGCCCATTACAAAGGCATAGCACGCCTGGTTCAGGTTCATATGCATCAGGCCAAACAGCAAACTGCTAAGCAGCAATGCCTTCCATCGGTTTTCCTGCCCGCGGTAACTCTGGAAAATCACCCCCCGGAAGGCAAACTCCTCCGCAAAGGGGCCATACACCGCTATGCCCAGCAGCATTCCCCAAAGGGGTACCTGGGTGATCCTGACACTGAGACCCGCAACCGTATTTTCCACAACCAGCATGGAAACTGCGTTTACCACCGTTATCAGCGGCTCCATCAGCAATGTGAACAACACCGTCATCAGAGCCGTGGATATATGGACTTTCTTTATCCGGCAGAAATCGGCTGGCCCAGACCCGCTGAGCAGCAGAAACAGCAGGGCAGGAAGCCAGATTGTGACCTCGGACACAATGATATTCAATGCCATATTCTGCACAACCATATCCAGAAACGGCGTGAATGCCACCAGCAGACTTAACCCCGCATGGGATAATACAATGACCAAAAACATCCAGTTTGCCTTTTTAATATTCATATTCTTCTTATTACCTTTTCCGTGATCTGTATTTTCCCTGCTTTGAGCAGATTGCCCACCGCGCGTTTAAACTCGTTCTTGCTCATACCGGTCTCCCGCAGGATAATAGCCGGGGACACCTTGTCGTTGAAGGGGAGCACCCCGTCATAGCTGTCTATGATGTCCAGCAGCCGCTCCGCGTCCTCATGAATCTGCAGATAGGATTTTTCCCGGATACTCAGCACCAGTCTGCCGTCCGGCTGCACCTTGGACACCCTGGCCCGCAGATCCTCCCCCAGCACCACCTGTCCGTAGAGTTCTTTTTTGGGAATCAGGGCGGAATACAGATTGTCCACGGCCACAAACACCCCAAATTCATCACTGGAGGCATAGGCCCGTCCCACCACCTGATCCTCCGCATGGTAAGGACTGTCGGAGCGCAGGTTATGATACACGTTCATAGTGGCGCACAGACGCTCACTCTTGTCTATATAGAGGGATACCAGCGCCTTCTCTCCCTCCTTCACCCGCTTCACCTGCTGGCGGAAGGGCAGAAGCAGATCTTTCTCCAGCCCCCAGTCCAGAAACGCACCGATCTTGCCGGTCTGGGCCACGGTAAGCTCCGCCACCTCCCCCATTACCAGCCTGGGCGTGTTGGTAGTAGCAATCAGCCGGTCTTTAGAATCTTTGTATAAAAATACCTCTATACGGTGGCCTATGTCCGCATCCGGCGGCACCTGCTTTGACGGCAGCAGCACCCTGTTTTCCATGTCGTCCCGGCTCTCCGCCAGATACACGCCAAATTCTACCTTCTTTACCACATATAAGGTCTGTTTTTCTCCTAATCTCATATTGTCCTTTCTTATTTTGAGTTCCGCATATCCCCTACATGTACACAGGTCCGGTGAGCAAAATCATGCCTCTTTGGCGTCCTGATTTTGCTCAGTGTACATTCCGGGGATTTGCTGTTTTTTTGTTTTGAGTTCCGCATATCCCCTACACTCTTTCAGCAAACTCTACCACTGCGTAAGGCTTTCCCTGTGGGCTTCGCAGGGACACAATGCATAGTCCGGGTTTCCTGACCACATAGGGGATCATTTCATCGCCCAGATGGGCCTGCATTCTGTATTCCGCCCGCATCTGCCGAATGGTGAAATCCTCCGGCAGGCTGTTCATGGCCATATCCACAAACTGACCGTTGTTCACATGATGGTTGGTGTCCAGATGGTGCTTTTTCACCACAATGGGCTCCTCATACACGCCATCTTCCGGCACAGTAATCTTTCTGGATGCATATTCCATGGGAAGCTTTTCCTCAATCTCATAGGCTTCCTTCATCCGCTCCGTGGGATGGGCCATGGTCTGCTGCTCCAGATTCAGCAGGGTCCAAAGCGAGTTGGCCTGGGCCAGCATCTCCCCGCCGGCAGTCCTCATAAAAAAGTTGCGGTATCCAAAACAGCCCTTGAACCCATAAGGGAAGGTGCCTGTCTCCACCTCCTCACACAGTTCGGGATAACGGTTCACCACAATCTGCCATGATGACAGCACCCACACCAGATTGTTTTCCTTCAGATACCTGCCCCCCCACCCCAAGAACTCTGACTGGAAGGTGGAACTGTCCTGAAAATAATTCAATAAAGCGGCAAGGGTCAGCTTTGCCTGGCTATCGCACTCGCTGTATCGTATCTGGCTTTTAAAAGTATACATGGTTTTGATGCATCCCTTTCCTAACCCGGGTAAACCGGGATCATAACGCAAAGCGTGATATTCAAATGATTTCTCTGTTCATGCGGGCTGTGTAAGACACAATGCGTGGCACAGGAAAATTATCGCATAACTGAACCAGGTTGTCAATAAATCCAACTTGGATAAAAGATCCCGAATATCTGCATTTCATCCACATCTGCATCAGTAACCAATATAGAAAAGGCCCTGTATTGCACAGAGCCTTTCCAAATCTTTGCTTAATCACTTATCACTGCTCTATTTTGGGGCTATGACCCTGCAAAGAAGGCGTCCACCCCATTCGCAATCCCCTGCACGATCCGATTCTGATAATCGGCAGTCTGCATCAGTTCATCCTCCTCGGCATTACTCATATAGCCCATCTCGATGATTGTCACCGGGATGGTACACCAGTTGATACCACTCATGGTATCCGTCTCCCACACCCCCCGATCTTTAGATCCCATCAGGGCAACCATATGGGACAGCACTTCCTGGGACAGACGCAGACTCTCATCATGGATCCCCGGATTGTAGGGGCTGAAAGCCGTGTTACAGATGGTCAGCGTACCGTGGACGCTGCTCTTTTCCGATCCGTTGGCATGAATGCGCAGGAAAATCTCCGCTCCCGAAGTATTGGCTGTCTCCGCCCGCTCCTTGTTGCTGATGTCCACGTCATGGCTGTCCCGGATCATCACAATGGTATATCCCCGCTCTTCCAGCTCCGTCTGCAGCGCCTGGGCAATGGTCAGGTTCAGTTCATACTCATAGATGCCGGTGGCAACGCCCCGGGTGCCGGAGGACACCTTGGCCTTCATCTCCTCGCTGCCAGGCCCTAAAGGTTCCTTCTCCTTGTTGCCCTTGGCCTGGTGTCCGGCATCAATGGCGATGATATGGCCGCCGGTCCGAGGGGTCTCCGCCTGCAGGGGCGGCAGCAAGGGAAATTCAGATGGAGACTCTTCTGGCAGGAGCGGCTCAGGCGAAGTCTGTCCGGGCAAGGGCTCTTCTGGCAGAAGCGGTTCAGGTAAAGGCTGTCCGGGCAAGGGCTCTTCTGGCAGGAGCGGCTCAGGCGAGGGAACCTCCGTCTGAGGGGCCTGCGTAACTCCGCCCTGAGAAGACTGCTCTTCGTCGCCGGGTGTCAAGAAACCCACGGCAGGAACCTCCGGCGGATCCGTGGGAACAACGGGCAAAGCTCCCGCAGGGGACTGTGCTGCGTCTTCCGGCATAAGTTCCTGAACCGGGCTGGAATACGGAGCGGGCACAGCAGACGTTTCCGGCCGGCTTACCGAAACTCCGGGGGAAGTTTCCGTTCCGGAATCCTGCAGCGCATCCTCCATGGCAACGCTTTCCCCATAAGTTCCGCTATTCTCCTTTGGCGCTGTGCCGCATCCCGCCAGCAATGCTAGGCAGCAGCCTGCCGTCACAATCCATTGCATCCATCTATCTGCAAACATATCCTATTCTCCCCTTCGCAAGAGTATACTTTTTTATCTCTCACCTATTTTAACCGCTTATTGCCGTTCTGGCAATGCAAAATGTTGGGGAAACCATTATCTTTCTCCAAAAAGTTCTTCCACCTCCTGTTCGGTCATATAGTCCACACTCTGGATCGTGCCATCCTCGCCACGAGTGATTTTGATGTTCACGACACCGTTTGGATTCATATCCAACCTGTAAAAGGCGCTGCCTGATTGATGATCCAGAAAGATATTGACCATCTGTCCTTGATAGTAGTATGCCTTGCCTTCCCTTGTAATGCCATAGTTCCCATACTCTTCAAGCTGCTGCCTTTCCAGTTCCTCTTCCAGCGCCTCAAGCTCCCAATCCCGATCCAACGCCTTCAGAATCACCGACTGGAAACTGACCCGGTTTTCCTGCTTAGCCTTATCCAGCCAGGCTTCCAGGGTTTTCGCGCCCATATGATCGGTCAGAACCGAGAAGAAACTGATTTTCCCATCCTCATAAGCCTTCTGCGCAAGGGCTGTGGTCAGGGGGTTATCCACATCCAATTGCTGTAAGCTGACCGAGAAAAACGCGATTTCCCCATCGTTATAAATCCTTTCAAGCCAAGCCCCCTGTGCATTTTCGTCCAGCGCGGCGAACGCATAGCTAAATTGCGGGAGATTAACGCCATAATATTCATCAGCAAGAACGTCAGAACTGCCGCTGTCTGCCATCTCCGGGGCTGTTGCGGCCTCCTTGGGATAGACGAAGTTGTCATAAGAACGCGCATCCCCCAACGCCAACGGGAGAATCGGCGCTATAGCCAGTGCGGAAACATTTTTTCCGGCATCCATAATGTCATAGTCCCGCAGAGTAATATTGTATATATGGGCGTTTTCCGCAACGCCAAACATACCCACAACCGCCGCATCGGGATTCTTCATGGTCAGCCCTGCAATCTCATAACCGTTTCCGTTATAGCTGCCTGTAAAAGGATTCTCCATGGTTCCGATGGGCATCCACTCCTCGTCCGAGAGCTGGATATCGGCCTGCTGCATATAGTTCAGGTCCATGCCGTACCTGCCCGTGCCGATTGCCCGCAGCTGCTCTTCATTAAAAACCAGGTAATATGTTATGCCCTTGATTTCAAGCGTTTCCATCTCTGTTTCTGGCACAACCCCTGTGCCCGAAGGCATGTTATCCGGCACGTCAACGGCTTTGACCGGAACCGCAGTCCTATTCCCCACAGCGGCCTCTGCCGCATAAGCGCCTGAGGCCGCAAAAGCAAACGCAAGCGCCGCAGAGACCAGCAATGCCGCACAGCAGCCTTTTTTAGACATTTTTTTATACTTCATAATCGCATCCAACCTTTCTCTTAGTAATGTTGCACTTTCCCCCAGTAAGACGGAGGCAAAAGGCTCCCTGCATACCCCGCCTGGTCTCACCGCATGGAGCAGGGTGTCACCGTAGGCCCGTCGGCCCTGTTGATCCAGTGACCGGATTACCGCCTCATCGCAGGAAAGTTCACAGGCCCGGCCCAACTCCCGGCCCATCAGATAAACCAGCGGATTGAACCAGTGCAGGCATATGGTTATCTGCACCAGCCATTTATAGGGCATATCCCACCGCCTATAATGGATTAGTTCATGCCTGACGGTGCAAAGAAACTCGTCCTGAGACAGGTCGGCAGTGGGAAGAATAATGCAGGGGCGAAAGAGTCCCAAAAGCATAGGGGACGAGACCATGTTGTTGACATACAATTCCACAGGGCGTTTCACACCTGCCCACACTTCTTCCCGGGCCAATAGATCCAGCATGGCAATGTCCGCCACCTCCCTGCACCCTGCCCTGATGTATCTTGCATAGCTTTGGTAGGCTGTAATTTTCCGCGCCAATAGAACCAATGCGCCTGTCAGCCACAATATCCACAGATACCCAAAGACAGCACTTATGTTCTCCCCTTTAGAAGGATCTGTGTATCCAAAAGCTGCGCTATCCTGTGCGGACGCAGAAGCTTCGGATAAAGTGCCCTTCTGAGAGGGTATACCACTCTCGAACCTGTTGCCCAACAGTGACCGCATGGTATCGTCCATTGGATTATCTCCGTAAGGTGTGGACTTCATGGATTCATCTCCGTCATACACGGCGGCAGGTACTGACGAAGCCTGGTCGGCCCACCGAAACAGATTTCCCACTAGGCTTTCATCCGGCGTGATTGGCAGAAGCAGACGTGCTATTACAATCAGCCATGCATAATACTGCCACTGCCTGCTGATCTTGTTTCGAAGCAGGGACTTAAGAAAAAGCAAGGCCAGAATCATCAGGGAACCCGAAACCGACATGGAAAGAAACAACTTAAAAATACTATTCATTTTCCTTCGTTCCTCCTTCCCAAAATCGCCGGAGCTCCTCATAATCCTTGGCAGTGAACATATCTCTCTGTATCAGTGTCGCCACAAGCCCTTTCACATTCCCGTCATAAAGCTTATTGAGAAAACTCTGGGTCTGCGCCGCCTGGTAGTCGGCCTCGGACACAATGGCCGCATACTCGTTGCGCCTGCCAATTTTACTTGTTCTCAAAAGCCCTTTTTCCACCAGACGGGACAGCAGCGTAATAACCGTATTTTTCTGCCAGCTCCGGCCCGCTTTAGACAACTCTTCCATAATGTCTGCATAAAGCGCCGTCCCGCCTTTGGCCCAGACTATTTTCATCAATTCCAATTCCGAATCGGAAACCTGTTGAATCATGGTAAATACCCCCTTTGACTACGCCATGTAGGCTAAATCTAAGATAACACTTTGTAGTCCATTTGTCAAGGGGGTATTTGCTAATCACAGATGTGCTCTCCCTTTAGCGGCGCCTAAATCAACGCATCGCTGCGCAATGTTTCATTTAAATCACACTGCAAAAGACGCTTTCCTCCAATGTAATAAGCAAGCGCCACAAACAATACAATCGCAGCCGCAAATATCACAATAGGCAAAATCGGGGCTTCCGCCCAGAATACCATCGGGTCTAAATAGCTTGCCGTTACGGCAAACTGCACAAACAATACAGTAAGGGGCAATGTAATCAAAAGAGGTTTCCCTGCTATCACAAACGCTTCGATACAGAACATTTTCCTCATTTCCAGCGGTGTCAGGCCAATGGACATATATTGGGCAAATTCCCGTTTCCTCTGGCGGAGAAAACCTAACGTATTTGAAAATACATTCGCAATGCCAATAATGGCAAGCAATATGCAGAAAGCTCCCAGAATCATAACCATGCCTTGTATTAAACTGTCATTGGTCAGGCTTTCCTGCACTCGGTTTTCGCTTTCAATTTTATATGGCCCTGATACAAGCTGCACGATTTCCTGCTCCAGGCTGCTTAGATCTGTAAGGCTTGCGTTTCCGCTTGAGATGACACGGATGTAGCTGTCATCATCAGCCTCCCCTATCTGCATCAATGTGTCCCTCCACATCGAAACCGGAACAAAGTGAACAAGGGAGTAATCCTTATATTCTTCCCTCAGTCTTGGGACTGTCTGTGTGTAAGATAAAACAGGAATTTCAACAAATTTGTCGTATTTATAAAGTATTGTTGTCTGGTTATTCTCCCTCACAAACGGAACATATTCTCTATAGCGGAAATTGCTGTTTACACTATCCCAAATCTGATTTAATACGATTGCGCCATCAAGACTGGGCGTAATCCCAATCTGTGAACAGAAGTTCAAAAAGCTTGCGTCATCCAAAACAACAATCGGCACAGATACTTGAAAGTGCCCGTCTGCCTTGGGCTTTCCCGCAACCGTTTCAAGTCCGCCAAGCGATGACAGTTCATCGCTCTGTAATCCTTCTGGCAGGAATGTCATTGTTTCCGCCTTTTGATATACGGACAGCTCCTGTATGCCGGAAATCTCCTGCAACTCTGTGGTCAGACTAAAATCTGTTATTTCTGTGTCCTTTAAGGTTATCATTACATCCCACGCATCCTTATACCGTTCAAAGTAAGTATATCTGGTACTGATATCCGCAAGGGTAGTAAAGCAAAGCATAATAGAAAAGCCCAGAAAAGAAAACAATAACGAAACGAAAGATATTCTTAGGGATTTCTTTTGGGCTTTCAAGGCATTCCCCGCAAGTTCCCCTTTCATGCCAAAAATATAAAATAGAATCAGAGAATGCTTCATTTTCTTTAGCGATAGACCATCTGTATTTTTGATTGCCTGAAGCGGCGTCATTCTGCTCATTTTTCTTGCAGGTATCCATGCGGAAAATATTACCGTAAAAAACGAAATCAAAACCGTAGCCGCAAATATGGACGGATGATACTGAAAAGCTGCTTCGTGGCGTCCAGTAACATCCGCAGCAAAATAATTGACTGCTCTTATTACACCATAGCTTATCAAAATTCCCAGCATACCGCCAAGCAGCATTGGCAGTATGCTTAAAACCATTGCTTCCTGCAGAAGACAGGTTCTGATTTGCCTTGGTGTAGCCCCAATACTTGAAAAAATACCAAATTGATGGATTCTGGCATTCATAGATAATTCAAAGGAACCTCGAATAATTAAAATTAACGACACCGCCACAATAATCAGTATCGCCACATACAGCGTCAAAAGCATCGGTGGCGCTGCGTCCTCCGGGTCGTGTATAAAATAGCGGGACAGGAGCAAAGAGTTGTATCTAACGGAATCTTTATTTAGTCCGAGCTGTGCTGCAATTATTGGCATATCACGATAAATGGTCCTGGCATTCTTAAAATATATATCAACCACTGTTCCCTCTTTTTGAGACAATTCCTCGTTGACGACTGCTTTTTCTACATTGACAAATTGACATACCACAGATATATCATCCGAACCTAATGTTTCACAGACAATGCGTCCCTGCCAGTCGCCTTCCTCCAACATGATCTGTTCAACATCATATGTCCAAAAATTGTAAGCCATGCTGCATAACAGCGATAAAAACATTGTGGCAACCAGTGCAGCTGCCATGATTGATATGCTGGATGCACGGTTATTTTTTATATAGCTTTTAGAGTAGTCTTTCCACATGCCGCTCACCTCCGCTTCTGATCGCTGACAATTTGTCCGTCTTCGATGGTCACAACTCGGTCGGCTTGAAGTGCGATTTTTTCATCATGGGTAATAAGAAGTATCGTCTGTTTTAAATTTCGGTTTGACAGCTTTAAGAGGTCAATAATCTCCTTTGAATTTTTCTGGTCCAGGTTTCCTGTGGGTTCGTCAGCGAAAAGGATGGCAGGACGGTAAATCAAAGACCTTGCGATTGCAACCCGTTGCTGCTGTCCTCCGGATAACTGGCTTGGCAGACTTTCCAGTTTATCCTCTATTCCCAATGTCTTTACAAT
>CAMWTF010000054.1 GCA_947177105.1 uncultured Lachnospiraceae bacterium
GCTTTAAGAATTTTCAGGGTTGCATTGCTGTTTATTTGTCAAAGACCCTTGGAACAATGCTCCGAACAAATGCTCTGAACTGTTGCTCCTGTTGTCATCGCTTTTGTTCTCAGCGGCAACTTCTATAAGATACCACATTGTCCTCAGCTTGTCAACAACTTTTTTATATTTTTTTCTACTTGTGATTTAGCACTGGTAGAAAACGGAGAAAGAGGGATTTGAACCCTCGCGCCGCGTTAGCGACCTACACCCTTAGCAGGGGCGCCTCTTCAGCCTCTTGAGTATTTCTCCAAATCTGAATTACACCTCTACCAATATGCTATCTTGCGTCCCTCAACGTGACGCAAAAATTATTATACATAAGCTTCCTTGATTTGTCAATCGCTTTTTTCATTTTTTTCTGCATACTTCAAAATAGCCGTTTCATATAGATTGTTTCCCTCACTGTCTACCACTACAATTACAGGGAAATCCTGTATCTCCAACCTGCGAATTGCCTCTGTGCCTAAATCATCATAAGCAATCGTTTCTGAGGAAATAATGGTTCGGGACAACAGGGCGCCAGCGCCGCCTACAGCAGCAAAATACACTGCTCCGTTTTTAATAATCGCATCCACGACAGCGGCATTGCGTTTCCCTTTCCCAATCATTCCCCTAAGCCCCAGATCAAGCAGCGCAGGGGTATACTTGTCCATGCGGCTGGCGGTTGTGGGACCCGCGGATCCTATGGGTCTTCCTTCCCGGGCGGGAGAAGGTCCCATATAATAGACCACATTATTCTTTAGATCAAAGGGTAATTCCCCCTGCTTGCGCAACGCCTCATACATTCTTTTATGTGCGGCATCTCTGGCCGTATAGATCGTACCACTGAGATAGACGTAATCTCCCGCCTTTAACTTTTCCGCTTCTTCCCTGTCAAAAGGTACTTTTAGGTGCTTGTCCTGTTCGTTTCCCACACTGACTCCTTTCCACGTACCGTTCCACAGCCGTTTTCCTACATCATCCTTACCACATGTCTGTTTACATGACAACAATATTCACTGCCACAGGCAGCCCCGCGATATGAGTCGGATAGGTGTTGATATTCACGGCAAGCGCAGTAGTAGTTCCGCCGAGCCCTCCCGGTCCAATGCCCAATCCGTTGATAGTTGTCAGCAGTTCCTCTTCCATTTCCTTTACATAAGGAATAGAAGAGTGTTCACCGACCTCTCTTGTCAAGGCTCGTTTCGCCATGATGGCACATTTTTCAAAGGTGCCCCCAATGCCGACTCCTACCACCATGGGAGGACAGGCATTGGGGCCAGCATCCTTTACCGCTGTAAGAATTGCGTTCTTTACGCCCTCTATGCCATCTGCCGGCTTGAGCATAAATACCCTGCTCATATTTTCACTTCCAAATCCCTTGGGCGCTACGGTAATTCTCACCTGATCCCCCGGTTTTATCTCATAGTGAATAATTGCAGGCGTATTATCCCTGGTATTCTCTCGTATCAACGGATCCTTTACCACCGATTTGCGCAGATATCCGTCCACATATCCCCTGCGCACACCCTCATGGATAGCCTCTTCCAGACTCCCTCCCTCAAAATGTACCTCTTGTCCAATCTCTATGAAGATCACTGCCATACCGGTATCCTGGCAGATAGGAATCATATCTTCCCCAGCTATCTGCAGATTCTCCTGCAGCTGCCCCAGAATCTGCCTGCCCAGAGGAGAACGCTCCGCCTGCGCTGCGTTATCCAGGGCCCGTCTCATATCTGTTGACAGAAAATGGTTGGCTTCTATACACATTTCCTTAATATTTTCTGTTATCGAATCTACCGCTATCGTTCTCATACTGCCCCCATCCGTCCGATCATACGGACAAAAATGCCCTCTTTCTATTTTGCCAATTGGCTGTGAATTTCGTTGAGCATCTCATCCGAATACTGTCTGGGTTCCCAGAAAAGTCCCTGCCCATCATCTGTATATCGAGGCACGAGATGTATATGGAAATGGAATACCGTCTGTCCGGCTACCTCTCCATTGTTCTGCACAATATTAAATCCCTGACATCCTAAAGTCTCCGACATGGAAACCGCCATTTTTTTTGCCAGCACAAAAGCTCTGCCGGTCATCTCCTCTGGCAGCTGATACAGATTATCCGCATGTTCTTTTGGAAGGATCAGCGCATGGCCTCTGGTGGCAGGCGCAGCGTCCAATATTACCTTAAAATCCTCATCCTCATAAATGCTCCTGGTGGGAATCTCTCCGTTGGCCAGTTTACAGAAAATACAATCATCCTTTTTCATGTTTTCTCTTCCTCCCTTTTTACTCGTCGAAAGCAAACAGATTATCCAGCATCCGCATCACGCGGAAATTCCCTTTCATCTTCATGGCGCCTGACATGAAAGCACTCTGAAAAGACATCCGGGCTGCAATAATTTCCTCTATTATATCTGACGTTGCCGTTATTTCTACCTCGGGATCCTCCACTGTGCCGCAATAACATTCCAGCTGTGCCCCATCCACCTGAATCACCAATGCATCCTCTTTTTCGTCCAGCTTTAAAGCATAAGAAGCCGAAAAACCCGGTTGAGGCTTAAATGCCTGGTGAAACCGCTGAACAAAGGTATCCTGTGAGGTACCATCCTTTTCATTTAGCATGTCCCTGAACATGCTGGCCAGCTCCTGAATATCCTCTTTCTGGCGCTGCACATAGCCGTCGTCGGCCGCATAGCGGGACAGCTGCTCCGACTCCTGGGGCGTAAGATCCACGTTGGGAGTGATGGCCACTGTATTCTTAACCGCCTGGTTGCTGGCAGGAAAGCTGGGAGTCTTCTGGTTGACTGTACGGTATAGATTTTCTGCTTTTTTCTCAATGATAGTGGTATACTCCTGCTTCATCTCCAGGGTCAGGGTATTAGCTATATAGCCGCAAATTCCGCTGCAGGGCCGCCCCCCCAAAACCTCCCAAGCAGTGGCAAGCTGCATCTTTCCTTCCCGTTCTCCATAGGTGGTGGACATTACCACTGGACACATATATAATTTAGAAATCTTTTCCTTGTCGCCATAAAGCCAGCAGGAATCCAGAAACTGATACATATAACCGCCTATCCCATACCATTCCACTGTGCTGGCCAGAATAATGCCATCTGCCTCCTTCAATGTCTGCGGCAACGTCGGGATCGCATTCTTATTCTCATAGAGATTGTACTGGGTCACATGTACCCGCAATTCCTCCAGCACCTCCCGCATCTTGTTGATTACATACAGGGTGGGATCATCAATCAGTCCTCTGCCGCCATAATAGATATTAATATTCACATTGTCCTCCATAACCCGCATCTGTTTATTGCTTTGAGATGCGTATGTATATCGATAAAAATACGCCCAGCACAAATCCCACCAGCAATCCTCCAATATGGGCCATATTGTCCACATTGCCTCCGGTAAAGCCGCTGTATAAGGACATACAGATCATCAGCATCACTCGCAGCGGAGTGACATTCTCCATTTTCTTTCGAGACAAGAGTACCAGTGCCAGCAGAAGTCCATCCAAGCCAAAAATAGCGCCGCTGGCACCCAGAGATACCGCCCAGTCATCACTGACAATCTTGCCAGCCAGGGACAATAGATTTCCCCCGACCCCTGATGCCAGATAGATCCCCGCAAAGGGAACATGCCCAATCTCTTTTTCGATCATGGCTCCCATAAAAAGCAGAATAATCATGTTGCTGAACAGATGGCTTGAATCCGCATGGAGAAACATGGACCAGAATATCCTTCCATATTCTCCCCATGCTATAATTTCAAATGCACTCAGGCATCCTCTTTCATACAGAGTATTTCCCGGCAGCTGACAGAGAAGGTATATCACCACATTGACAGCCACCAGCATGGCACTGACAAATGGAAACGTTCTCAATTTTCTTATATATCCATTCATAGATATCCCTCTGTTTGTCCATATAGAAAACTGTACCACTCTTTGCCCCTGTTCGTCAACGAAAAACTGACGGAAAGCTTATTGAAAAATATATTCCACCTTGCCAAAGCGAAGCTCATCATCCTTTTCCAACCGTCGCTTCTCATAGGGCTGCATCCGCAGTCCGTTTTTAAAGGTTCCGTTGGTGGAATTCAAATCCTCCAGGTAAATACGGCCATCTTCCTCCAAAATTCTGGCGTGGATGCGGCTGACAGAGCGATCCTCCAACGCATAATCCACCTCCTCCTTCTTCTTGCCGATCACAAATGGCAGCCTGTCAATCCTTACCGCCAGCTCTCCATTGTCTCTATACAGCCCCCGCACCTGGTCTTTTTTTCGGTCATCCAGATATATGGTTCTTCCATATTCTCCCTCCTTTTCGTCCTCTTTGCCGTTCTCTTCCTTTCCATAGGTGTTCTCTTCACCCACTGCCCCCAGAATCTGCGCGCCGACCTGCCGCTGTAAGATCTCCTGATAGGATACAGTATCTGTCTTTTTCCGGCGTCCTCCCAAGAAGGCAAGAAATCCCTTTCGTCTGTCCGCATATACCTGTTCAGATACTTCAGCGGCTTTCTGCCGGGAGATAAGTTCCTGTGCCGATTGCTGTGCCGATTGCTGTTCCGGCTCCTGTACGATCTCCTTCTCCACCATACGTTCTGTGGGCGGTATTCTTTGTCTTCGCTTCTCTTTTTTCTCCACTTCCTTGAAATTCTCAAAGATCTGCCGGCTTAAGCAGGCGTCGCCTGCCTCAGCATATTGTTCATACAGGCTATAAACAAACTCCACCAGCGCTTCATCCTCATAGTCGATATGCTCAACCCAAAATTCGAGGAGCTGCCTAAAGCCTGTATCCTTCCGGCAATATGGCACATACATAAAATAGAAATCCTTTTTCTCCAGATCCTGGTAGATATACTCCGGACTCCAGATCACATTTCGGCCCTCCATCAGATAGCGGCTTAATTCCTGCTGCATCCTCTCCATTCCCCACAGAAAATCCCGCATCCACTCCCTGCCGAGGGTTTTCCCCTCGAACAGCTGCGCTATATTCTGCGTTGAAGAGATATCATAATACAAAAAGGCGGCTCCATCTATGTACCGCAGGCTGCAGGGCAGCAGAAAGCGGATACCGCCCCGATTCAAAATGCAATATTGATAGCGGCTCTCTTGGGGCTTTTCCTTCAACGCCACTCGCACATAATTGCAGTTCAGATTTCTCACATATTCTGTTTCCAGTTTATTGCTCTGTATTTCCTCTTTTACCATTTTTACCTCTTTCCCGCATACCGCTGTCCGGCCAGCGATATTGCGTAAATATGTATTTAGAAGTTGCTAATCCAATCCGGCAAGCATCCGCGCCAATGTAGTTCTGTCCCAGTTATAAAGCCGGAATGTCAGTTCCAGCCGGTGAGGCCCGCCTATGTTGGTCAGGCTGCCATACACCGGCATCTTGTACTCTCCTGCCGCTTCCAGCTGAATCTGCTGTCCCTGTATGGTAAAATGGGGAGATTGCAGCTGTATCCACAGATACTGCTCCCTGTCCCATGCCGCCGTCAGCTCCTGCAGATACTCTAACTGTTGCTTCGGCGTCCCGGGGTGATTGCTTGCTTTAACCAACATAGAAGCCATATCCTGCTCCAGTAGGCATCTGTCATACTGTACCATGAGCACTGCGATCAAAAAGAGATAGACCCCCAATACCGCAGGTAGCACCAGCGCCGCTTCCACAGATAAATAGGCACTGACATATCTTCGATTCCACATGTTTTCCTCCCTTCATACTAAGGAACTGTTAAGAATTATTCTTTAACAGTTCCTAACCTCCATGTCGCCGCACAGCGGCGACTCAAATCAGGATGGAAAATACCGCATTTCAGGCATTCTTCTCACACTAAAAGCCTTAGCAGCGCCGCCATTGCGCCCATCCCCAGGAAAGGAACAAAGGCAATGCGGGTACTCCTTCTGGCTTTCCCCAGCAGCAGCAGAGCCGCACTGACTAGAAAAATACCCAACAGGGCAGTTCCCAACGCCAGCAGGCAGTTTGCCAGGCCCATGCCATTCCCCATAATGATTAATTCCCAGCCGTCCCCCCGGCCCATCTGCTCCCTGGTGACTTTAGCAAGGGCCAGTGCAGCGATTCCCGGCAGCAGCCCGGCTCCCAGGACCTCCCAGGACTGTATCCCCAGCAGTCCTTCCCCTATAGCCCAGCCGCAGGAGACCGCTACCCCCAGGGCAAGAGATCCCCCTGGTATACGCTGCCTCTTGATATCAAATATGCTGTGATAGGCCAGCAGAACCGCCGTACACAGGCATCCTATCTGTTCCCGCATAAAAAAAGTCCTCCTATTGTAAGTTCCTGATACTCCTTGTCAACGCACATGCCCGGTGATAAACATCCGGCCGCTTTGGGCGTCCGGATATTTATCAGCGCCTGTCAACCCTTTTTAGGGGACATCGCACAGCGGCTGCAGGGGCGATAGGGTATATCTTCCTGCCACACCACAGCACGAACCCGCCGCAGCAGGGACGGACAACTTCTAACCGAGTGATAACGATTGCCTTCCTGGGTCAAATATACCGTGTCCCCCTGCGGTCGTTCCCCGCACCGGCTGCAGGGACGATAACGTTCCCCACCTGCATTGCGCAGCGACTGCACTGTTTCAGCCTGTGCCTCACAGACGCTCAGCTTCAAATGGGAACAATCCCCTCTGCTGTGCCACACCTCCCCGTCCTCCGTCACATATACGTATGTGATCCTCTCCGCTTTGCCCCCCACATCATAGCCGGTCCAGGCCCGCCCATAATATCTACTGGCCATACGGAAATACGGAAAGGGAAAGCAAGTGATCTGTGGACACACCTGATAGGTGAGAACGATATTAATGCATTCGTCCTCCTCCATATAGTCCGACGACAGGTAGTTTAACCCCTGATGCCCATGGACCAGGGGAGAGCTGTCCAGATAGTCCTTGCCAAGTATCTGTCCGACCCTGCCATTTACATATAGATAGGATACAGCCAAATCAGCGATTATGCCTGTATCAGCGCTCCAGGCATTGCCCGTGCATTTGTCCGTATCACTGCCCGGAGCGCCGTTTCTGGCTTCCACCGCTCCATATACAGCCAATTCCCGGCCCGCCTGCCACAGCGCATACTCCAGTCTGCCATGCAGGCGCAGCATCTCCATGCAGCTGCCCAGATGAAGGACAAACAGGATCAGCAGCGGCATCACCACTGCCGCTTCCACCGTCATACTCCCCCTGCTGCCTCGCTCCCTGTTCCTGCGACAGGAGATCAGCAGATATATCTCCTCTATACATGGCCTAACGAGAAAGTTATATAACAGGGAGTTGCACATGGGAGAAGGCATTTCTTCAAGATGTTTAGTATCGAAATCCAACGTTTCCATCCATAGAGAAGACATATCCGCTCACCTCCTGCCTCGTCTTCTTGCCGCTGCTCTGACGCTAATATTGCTTCTCTCTCCTGACAGTAAAGCTGTAGCCATAGCCGGAACGGATCACCGCCTCCGCCTCCAGTCTGTCTATGCAGCCATCTATGCGAAAGCAACTGTTTCCGGGAGTTCTGCGGACATCCATCTCCACTAGATCCATGAAACGCGCGGTTGAGAGCTCCGATGACTGCACATACAAAAGTATCCGCAGATAGTCCTCGTAGGACAGACCCGTCCCCCCTCCTGTTGCCGTTTCCGTCAGAGGAGTCCATATATTCATCAGAGAATAGTGCCAGTTTTCATCTGTTTTAAGCAATTCTACCCTCCCTCCGGCCAGCAGCGCCTTCACATCGTACAGGCTCTCCAGATATGCCCATGCCAGGATCAGGGCTGTTTCAAGCAATGGCTGTAGTTCCGGCTGCGCGATGATCCCAGACAAAATTGCCGCTGCCGCCTCCACCTCGGATCTTTTTGCCTCATCTCCCAGCAGATATATCACATTGGCGGCCTCCCGTATACCGCAGAGCAGGTTGGCTGTCTGACGCAGATTGTCTCTGTCTCCGGCTTTTCCACACAGAAGATATTCCACCTGATATTGCAGCAGACTATCCTCCATGGGTTTTCCATATCTGCCTGCATAGTTCAGAAAGTATTCCAGCAGCAGAATATTATCTGTCAGGCTCAGCTGCTCCCCCTGGGGATAATTGCCATGATTGACTTCTTTCCTGGCGTATCGCACACTGATATACTGACTCAGATCCACTGCGGCCTCCGACAGTTGAGATACATCCTTCACCACCCACTTTAAGATCCCCTCTCGCCGCATTGCCTGCACGGCCTCTGTGGGATCCAAAGTTTCCATCTTGCTCCACGCTTCTTCTCCGATATGCTTTTCCGCATCTTTATACTCCTGCAATTCCTCACTTACACGATCCAGCTGCGTTTCCACATCTTCCTCCAAAAGTCCATATCCGTCCACTATTTCCATCCATTCCAGCAGCTTCTCCACTGTTTCCAGCCCCAGGCGGCTTCGCATACACTCCACCGCCCGGCGCTGAAACACCCGCCCTCCGTCATCTGTCGCCAGAGATACCTTCAGCACCTGAACGTCCTGAAGCTCCATTCCCAGCAGATCACGGTAAAAAAATGGCAGGAAACCGCAGCCCTCATAGGACAGATTGCGTTTCAAATATTCCGACAGATGCTGCTCTGTATTATAATAAGAAGGATAATCTGTCCCATAGGAGGTGTCCACCATGAGCAGTCCATAACGTTCCAGCAGCACGCGATGGTATTCCGCCAGTACGCTGTCCATCCCAATATCCATTACACACTGTGTCTCAAACGCAATGGTATGCCTCCTGACCCCCTCGATCAGTACCAGACACAGGGAGATCATCACCGTCAGGGTCAACGCCGCATACACAGTCAGATATCCAGAAACAGCCGCAGGTTCCCTGCATTTTCTCCGTTTAGTCATAATCAGGCCCTCACACTTTGTTGACCTGTTTAGTAATCTTGGAAAAGATGGATTCCACCAGTTCCGTGATCTGGGATTTAAAAATAATGACAATACCCACCAGTACCACGATGATCAGTATAACCTCCACCGTTCCCATGCCGGCATTGTCCTTCGTCACAAAATACTTCCAGCCGATCAGCCTTCCGTCCACCCAGTTTCTTATTTTCTTCCATGCTTTCATTTTTTTCCTCCTCGTGTTAATAGTTCCGCAATTGCCTTCCCAGCATCAATTCCGATGGTATAAGTTCCGTCCAAAAGAGGCCATCGCTTATTCCCGAATCCGTCCGGGCTATTGCTGTTTTCAGAACCGTGCAGCCATCCTGCCAATACTGTATCCGGCGGCTGCCATTCTTAGCTGCGCTACAGGCCAAAGCCCTGAAATGCCGGAACCATAACCAGCACCATTACTATGGCCATCATCATAATCATAGGCACCAGCAGCCTGGTCCCCGCCTCCTCCCCCTTTTTCCTTCGGAGGTTCAGATCCTCCTGCAATGCCTTGTCCCCCTCCTCCCGCAGACGAGTCAACAAGGCCGCGTTCCCCTTTTTTAAGTTTTGCACCAGCATGGCGCTCAGCCGGGCACAATCCTGCAGACCGGTGCGGGCAGCCCACAATTCATAGGTCCGGCTCTCGGAGATACCAGCCTGCAGCCGGTTGCAGGCATACAGCATCTCCTCATATAAAGGCTGCGGCTCGCCTCTCTGCCGGTTGTGGTAGTCCAAAGCAATCTTCTGAAAAGCTCCCCGGATAGTCATTCCTGCCCCCAGATACAGGATGAACTTGTTCAGAACCACCGGGTAATTTTCCTTCATTTGTTCTCGCCGTTTCAACACCTGCCGGTGCAGATCCCTGTCCTGGAAAAGAAACACCGCAGCCTCCGTAACAGCCGTCATCAGAATCAGAAGCAGGCTGTGAGCCTCCTTGATTTCCCTCCAGACAAGGGTCCCCCCCTCCATCTCCCCCGGCAGCAACACCCTGTCCCTGTCGGCCGCCGCCGCCTCCGCAAGGCAGTAGGCATCCAGAGCCTGTCCTTTCAGCAATTCAGTTCCATCCAAAGCCCGGGGCACCACCAGAAGTTCCAGTTCCTCCCGCCAGTTGAAGTCCTGGAAGCCGCTCTCTACCGTCAGTGTCACAGGCGCCGGTATCTGGAGACTGCGGACCGCTCCGCTTCTGCTCAGCACCTCATAGTCACTGCTTTGCCAGGATACCACAAAGGGATATCCCTCCAGCTCCTCCGACAGCGCCAGCGAAGCGGACACCTCCTGCCAGGAGGGATTGTCCCCTAAGGCTTCTCTCTTCCATGCCTCCCAGAATTCCTCATACAATTCCTGGGCCTCCTGGAGGGTCAGTCTCCGCTCGGGCACTGTCACTGTGATTTCCCCCAGCTCCTCCCCCGCCAGCCAGGCCCGGCGCTCCACCTGCCTCTCTCCCTGCCCCGGCAGAGGCCGCAGCAATTCTCCCTGAG
>CAMWTF010000055.1 GCA_947177105.1 uncultured Lachnospiraceae bacterium
GAACTCACCCAGGAGGACCTGTTGATCAGCATGGCCCAGAAGGAGGGTTATGTGTCCCAGGAGGACAACCGTATGACGGTGGTGCTGGACACCAACTTGACGGAGGAACTGATTGAGGAGGGTTTTGTCTACGAGATCATCAGCAAGATCCAAACCATGCGCAAGGACGCGGGCTTCGAGGTTATGGACCACATCCGTGTATCCCTGGGCGGCAACGCCAGACTCTCCGCTATTGCGGAGAACAACCGGGAGGCCATCTGCGGCAAGGTGCTGGCGGAGGAACTGACGGCAGATGTCTCTTACGAAGTATCCAGGGAGTGGAACGTGAACGGCGAGGCCGTGACCATCAGCCTGGAGAAAATTTAAGGCAGGAGTAAAAAGCAGCGGCGAGTTATCAGCCGCTGCTTTTTTGACTTTGAGGAGTGTTATCAAAACGTAAAGCGGTTCGCCTTTATTCGGCAACGTTTTTCTTCGCTAAACGATTATCCAATCCAAGCATTCAGGCTGATTCTACGATTCGTGGGTATGATTATGCAGGCGCTTGTGGTATTTTGTTTTCATAAAAAGGAGGTATGGGTATGGATCAAGTCAGAATCGGCAGATTTATTGCGGAAATGAGGAAGAAGCAGAATTTAACCCAGCGGCAATTTGCGGATATTCTTGGCATCAGCGATAAAACCGTGAGTAAATGGGAGTGCGGCAATGGTATGCCGGAACTGTCCTTCATGCAGCCGGTTTGCAATATTCTGCAAATTGATCTGAATGAACTGTTTTCGGGTGAAAAACTGACCGACGCCGACTACAAAATGAAAGCGGAGGAAAATATGATGGCACTGATAAGAGAAGCGGAAAAAGGGAAAAAGAACATTGTGGGCGGTCGGGTGCTGGGCTGTGCGGATCATGTGAAACTGAGCGTCAGCGAAGCGCATAAAGCCAATACGGAGTTTTGGAGTACCATAGGCAGCGAATTTCTGGGCGCAACCGCTTTGCCAAGCTGGGGGGCCTTTTTTCCATCGGAAGAGCGGCTGAAGATACTTGGAGAACTGTCCGGCAAGAGAGTCCTTGAAATTGCCTGCGGCAATGGCCGTTCCTTGGAATATGTTGCAAATCTGTGCGCGGCGGAGTTGTGGGGACTGGATATATCAGCCAGTCAGATAGCACGATCCCGAAGCTTTCTTGAATCGCAGGGAATGGATGCAAGGCTCGTCTGTTCCCCCATGGAAGATGAATGCGGACTGCCAACCGAATATTTTGATTTGGTTTATTCGGTTTTCGGAATTGGCTGGACAACCGACTTGGACCAAACCTTCAGGCGTATCCATACTTATCTGAAAAAAGACGGGACATTTGTCTTTGGGTGGTCACACCCGATCCATAAGTGTGTGTCCGTTGAAAACGGCAGGCTCGTTTTCAGCAATTCTTATTTCAATGAAGAGTGGTATTGTGCCGATATGAGCGACAAAAAGATTATGCTGTCCAATCGGATGATGAGTACATATATTAACGCATTATCGAACAACGGTTTTCTGGTGGAAAAACTTATTGAAGAAACGGACAGAGAAAAAGCCCATGCGTCAGATAATGATTTCGGCAGAAAAGCACTGATGCTGCCCACGGTTTTTGTCATAAAAGCGAGAAAACTATAAAACGCCGGCGAATAAGAGTTTTATTCGGGTTTTGGATTACTGTAAGCGCGGAGACAGTACAGATTATGAAGGAAAAGGCGTCGAAAAATTGCAGAAACGCAAAACAGTTGGCATTGCCTGAAATATTTGGTATAATGTAGATGGAACCGTTCAATTTACAAAAGAGTTTGTGCCAACGAGGAAGAGGGAAAAAGAGTGAGTTCTCTCGGATGAAAAAACAATACGACAATACTTCATAGAGGCCATCCGATTTTTGTTAAGTTTACCAAATATGCATTAACACAGTATCGCAAGCTCGGCCTGTGATATGCAGGGACAAGGTAAGTATGGCACATTTGCGGGGAAAAAGTATGTCAAAAAAATTAGTAGGGCTTATAGCGTTTCTGGCGCTTGTTCTGTCCGCCTGCGGCCAGCAGAATGCGGATAATGCGTCTTCTTCTTCTCAGATAGAACAAAATCAAGGTACCTACGACTGGAAGACGGAGGAGTGGCGGCGCGGCGATGGCAGTTACGTCGGGGGTACTTTTTATGTGGAGAAAAATATCAGCGGGCTGGAGTATCAGGCGGATCAGGAGTATGATTCCCGCTTCAGCCAATATCGATGCTGGGGAGCGAATTTTTACTCTCTGGATAAATTTTCGTCCCTCACAGATTCATCGACACCGGTAATCTGGTATATAAACGGATACGAGGACGCAGCCGGAGAAATCTGGCATAGGCGCGTTGAACTGCCAGAGATGGAGGAATACGGGGGAGCGGAAAAATGTATCAGTTCTTTCGACATTCTTAGTCCCAAGGAATACGTACTGTTCGTGCAGATATTGAACGGAAACGAACCCCTGGCCTATCTGGCCATGCGCTTTTCCATGGAGGGAGAATATCAAGGCGCTTTCGACCTGTATCCCATCATGCAGACATGTGAAGGGAGTGTATTGACTTCCCCCAGCGGCGGGATGTTCTTTGGAGATGTGTACGTTGATTGTGAAGAACATTATTTTTTCGTTGCCAATGACAGAGTTGCCGTGTTTGACGGGGCCGGAGAGCCTCTTGCCGAACTGGCATGGGATAAGGAAGATAGTTCCGGCAGCTTTGCCATGAAAACGGCGGAGGGCGAGCCCGTCTTTAATCTGTACAGCAATGCCAGCCAGGAGGGGTGTCTGGTAATGTACGATTCAGCTGCCGGTCAGGGAAAATTTTTTACCCCGTCTCTGCCGCATTTAAGCAGCAAAGGAATCAGTGGAGATGGCTTGTTTTATTATGGAGATGAGGGCCGGTTGTACCGTTGGGATCTCCGCACAGGAGACGAGGGCGTATGCTTCAACTATGGAGAATTGGGGCTGGGATCAAATAGCTACATGACCCTCGTTGCCGTCAGTGAGGAGGGCTTTCCGCTGATTTTGGATCGAAGCCGCGAAAAGGCCATTATCTGCAAGCTGGGGCCGGAGCCGGGCCAGGAGGGCGAGTCCGTCCGCTTAGTCAGTCTGGTAAAGGACAATTCTTTTATCTCTTCCAGTGCGGTTATGTTTTCTCAGGAGCAGGGGGAACATCCCATCAGTGTGCAGCAGCCGGAGGGGAGTCTGGCGGATTTCCGTACCCGGGCGATGGCGGATTTGGTTGCCGGGAAGGGAGCGGATATCTACTATGTATCCGGGGCGGACATGCGTACTCTTTATGAGAAAGGCGTACTGGCGGACTTAAGTGACACTTTGGACGAGGAACTGCGGGAATCCCTTTATGATGGAGCGGTCTCCTGCGGCGTGATATACGGTCGGCAGATAGGACTACCCGTTGAAGCCTATGTAACGACCCTGCTGGTCTCAGACCAGCTCTGGGAGAAGGAAAGCTGGACGCTGGAGGAAGCCTTGGCAGTGATGGAGGAGCATCCGGAATTTGAAAAGATCATGACCAGCCGCCGGTATATGGCAAAGTCAACGGCCCTGCGCCTGCTGCTATTGCAGGATCTTCCAAATTCTCCTTTTCTGGATATGGATGCGGGTGTCTGCGATTTTAACAACGAACTGTTTATAAAGGCGCTTGAAATTGTGGGGGATGCCACAGGCGACAATGATCCTCCTTCGATAATGAAGGATGGCCGGGCGGCTTCTTTTCGGCCCAATACAGACAGCTTCGCGGATTTCAGCGCGGAAATGTCCGTATTGGGAGAGGGCTTTTACCCGGTGGGGTTCCCTACAGAGGCAGGGAATGGGAGCTATTGGAACGCGGATTATTTTCTGGTAGTCAGCGCCCGTACAAAGCAGAGGGAAGTGATTGACGCATACCTGAACTCCCTTTACAGTCTGGCCAGACAGAGCGAATTGTCTTGCCCTGTCAGAAATGATATAGTGGAAAAGAACATATATTATATGGATGATTATATGGATACTTCCCTCTCTGAACATCCGTGGAAATATTCTATAGGCGGAGGCCGGTATGAGGCGCTGCATACAAAACCGGACGGCTCCCCCTGGACGGCGGAATATAGGGATATTTTAGATAAAGCGGTTCCACGCTGCCAAAGCACTTACTATATAGAGGATATCATACTGGAGGAAGCTGCCACGTATCTGTCTAAAGTCAAGTCGGCGGAGCAGGTGGCGGAGACTATACAAAACAGGGTACAGCTGTACCTGAATGAACAGCAATGACAGACAGGTCATCCTTTCAAAGACAAGCCCGCGCCGCCATAAAGTCAGCGCGGGTATTTCTTTTTAATTTAACTGTGGAAAATAGTTGCATAGACGGGAATATTTGTTATAATATGTAGTTGCAGACCCATGCGGAAGGGAAGGTAAAACTTCCAAATACGTATTAAGGAATATCGCAGGCAAGAACGGCGATATTCATAAAAAGGGAGGCTTCGCGATCGCCTATGGCAGCGCAGGCAGAAAAGGAGAAAGAGAATGAGCATGACAAGTACCACTACAACCAAGAAGCTAAAGTTTGACAAGGAGCTTTTTAAAAGGAGTGTGCAGTACAATACAAAAACTTTGTACCGCAAGAATCTGGACGAGGCCAGCCCCCAGCAGATCTTCCAGGCCGTTTCCTACGCCATCAAGGATCAGATCGTGGAGGACTGGATGGACACCCAGAAAGCCTATGAGAAGCAGGACGCCAAAACAGTGTATTATCTGTCCATGGAGTTTCTGATGGGCCGTGCCTTGGGCAACAATCTGATCAATATGATGGCCTACAAGGAGGCCAAGGAAGCTCTGGAGGAACTGGGGCTGGATCTGAACATCGTGGAGGATCAGGAGCCGGACGCGGCGCTGGGCAACGGTGGTCTGGGCCGTCTGGCAGCATGTTTTCTGGACTCTCTGGCTACCCTGGGCTATCCCGCCTACGGCTGCGGCATCCGTTACCGCTACGGCATGTTCAAGCAGCAGATCCGAGACGGCTATCAGATCGAGGTACCGGACAACTGGCTGGTGGACGGCAATCCCTTTGAACTGCGCAGGCCCGAATATAAAAAAGAGGTAAAGTTCGGAGGTTATGTGACCGTCTCCCGGGACGAGAACGGCAGAGAGTATTTCTCCCAGGAGGGCTACCAGTCCGTCAATGCTATTCCCTTTGACCTGCCCATCGTGGGCTATGGTAACCATATCGTGAACACCCTGCGGATCTGGGACGCGGAGCCGGTGGTGTGTTTCCAGCTGGATTCCTTTGACAAGGGCGATTATCAGAAGGCCGTGGAGCAGGAGAACCTGGCAAGAAATATTGTGGAGGTGCTCTATCCCAACGACAATCATTATGCGGGCAAGGAGCTGCGCTTAAAGCAGCAGTATTTCTTTATCTCCGCTTCCGTGCAGGAGGCTGTGGCAAAATATATGCGTACCCACAGCGATATCCGCAAGTTCTATGAGAAAGTGACTTTCCAGCTCAACGATACCCATCCCACGGTGGCTATCGCGGAACTGATGCGCATACTGATGGATGAGTACTATCTGACCTGGGACGAGGCGTGGGCAGTGACAACAAAGACCTGTGCCTACACCAACCACACCATCATGGCCGAGGCGTTGGAGAAGTGGCCCATCGAACTGTTCTCCAGGCTGCTGCCCAGGATTTACCAGATCGTGGAGGAGATTAACCGCAGGTTTATCATCGAGATCGAGAAGAAATACAACAATATGCCCGGTGTCAATGTCCAGGATAAGATCCGCAAGATGGCGATTATTTATGACGGACAGGTGAAGATGGCCCATCTGGCTATCGTGTCCGGCTATTCCGTCAACGGCGTGGCAAGGCTGCACACTGAGATTCTGAAGAACCAGGAGCTCAAGGACTTTTATGAGATGTTCCCGGAGCGCTTCAACAACAAGACCAACGGCATTACCCAGAGGCGCTTTTTGCTGCACGGCAACCCGCTGCTGGCAGACTGGGTGACAGATCATATCGGCAACGAATGGATCACGGATCTGCCCCAGATTGGCCGTCTGAAGATCTATGCGGATGATGCCAAAGCCCAGCAGGAATTTATGAACATCAAGTATCAGAACAAGGTTCGCTTGGCAAAATATATTCTGGAGCACAACGGTGTGGAGGTAGATCCCCGCTCCATCTTCGATGTGCAGGTGAAGCGTCTGCACGAGTACAAGAGACAGCTCCTTAACATACTGCACGTAATGTATCTGTACAATGAGATCAAGGAACATCCGGATATGGAATTCTATCCCAGGACCTTTATCTTCGGCGCCAAGGCGGCGGCGGGCTACCGCAACGCCAAGCTGACTATAAAGCTGATTACCTCCGTGGCAGATGTGATCAACAACGATGCGTCCATCGGCGGCAAGATCAAGGTGGTATTTATCGAGAATTACAATGTGTCCAACGCAGAGATTATTTTCGCCGCGGCGGATGTGTCTGAGCAGATTTCCACGGCCAGCAAGGAGGCTTCCGGCACGGGCAATATGAAGTTCATGCTGAACGGCGCCCTGACGCTGGGCACCATGGACGGCGCCAATGTGGAGATCGTGGAGGAGGTAGGGGAGGAGAACGCCTTTATCTTCGGCCTGTCCTCCGATGAGGTCATAGGCTACGAGAACCATGGCGGCTACAATCCCATGGAGATATTCAACAATGACCAGGATATCCGCAAAGTATTGATGCAGCTGATCAACGGTACTTATTCTCATGACACGGAGATGTTCCGGCATCTGTACAACTCCCTGTTGAACACCCAGAGTACCTCCAAGGCGGATACCTACTTTATTCTAAAGGACTTCAAGGCTTATGCCCAGGCGCAGAAGAAAGTGGAGGCAGCTTACAAGGACGAGGCAGGCTGGGCAAAGAGCGCCATCCTGAATGTGGCTTGCTCAGGCAAGTTCACCTCCGACAGAACCATCCAGCAGTATGTGGATGAAATCTGGCATCTGGACAAGGTAACGGTTGTTTCGGACAGCGGCGCTTTAAAATAGTCCACAGAGAAAAGGGCAAAAGGAAATTTCAGCAGCATGTTCTCAACGGGCTTATGGGCTTGCAGAGAACATGCGGAATGGAAGATTTGAGCATCTTCAATATAGGAGAGACATATATGGTTACATTATCAGACGCAGGAGCGTATCTGCTGCGCGGCAGTGAGATTGTGCCGGATGGCGGAGAAGCCCTGACAGCCCTCAAGGCGAAGACCGGCAGGGATATCACCAAGGAGGAGGCGACCCGAAATACCATCGCTTACGGTATTTTGAAGAGCCACAATACCTCCGGCAATATGGAAAAACTGAAAATTAAGTTTGACAAGCTGACCAGCCATGACATTACTTTTGTGGGCATCATTCAGACCGCCAGGGCATCGGGCCTGACGAAGTTCCCTGTGCCCTATGTGCTGACCAACTGTCACAATTCCCTGTGCGCAGTGGGCGGCACTATCAACGAGGACGACCACATGTTTGGCTTGTCCTGCGCAAAAAAATACGGCGGCATCTATGTGCCCCCGCACCAGGCGGTGATCCATCAGTTTGCCAGAGAGATGCTGGCCGGGGGCGGCAGGATGATTCTAGGATCCGACTCTCACACCCGCTATGGCGCGCTAGGCACCATGGCTATGGGCGAGGGCGGTCCGGAGTTGGTGAAGCAGCTTTTGGGCCAGACCTATGATATCAATATGCCTGGCGTGGTGGGGGTGTACCTGACTGGAGAGCCTGTTAAGGGAGTAGGACCCCAGGATGTGGCGCTGGCCATCATCGGCGCCGTGTTCGCCAACGGTTATGTCAAAAACAAAGTGATGGAGTTCGTGGGGCCCGGCGTGGCTTCTTTGAGCGCGGACTTTAGGATCGGTGTGGACGTGATGACCACTGAGACTACCTGTCTGTCCTCCATCTGGCAGACAGACGACCAGATCAGGGAGTTTTACCAGATTCATGGAAGAGAGGATGAGTATGTCCGGCTGTCGCCGGGTGAGGTGGCTTATTATGACGGCATGATTACGGTGGATCTGTCCAAGGTGCGCCCTATGATCGCTATGCCTTTCCATCCCAGCAACACCTACACCATTGAGGAACTGAATGCAAACCTGATGGATATTCTGGACGAGACGGAGAGACGTGCCCAGGTGAGTTTGGACGGCGCTGTAGAGTTCCATCTAAAAGATAAGGTAAAGAACGGCAAATTCCTGGTGGACCAGGGTATTATAGCAGGATGTGCAGGCGGCGGATTTGAGAATATCTGTGCGGCGGCGGACATTTTGAAGGGTAAATATATCGGCAGCGACGGATTTACCCTGAGTGTATATCCGGCTTCCATGCCTGTATATATGGAGCTGATTAAAAACGGCTGTGCCGCCTCCATTCTGGAGACCGGCGCGGTAATGAAGACCGCTTTCTGCGGACCTTGCTTCGGCGCAGGGGATACCCCGGCCAACAATGCTTTCAGCATCCGCCACTCCACAAGGAATTTCCCCAACCGAGAGGGATCCAAGCTGCAGAGCGGCCAGATTTCTTCCGTGGCATTGATGGATGCCCGTTCCATTGCGGCCACTGCGGCTAATCAGGGTGTGCTGACCCCAGCCACGGAGTTTGACGGCGATATCGGCAGATACAAATATCATTTTGACAGCAATATTTACGCAAACAGAGTATTTGACTCCCACGGCGTGGCAGACCCGGAGGCGGAGATTGTGTTGGGCCCCAATATCAAGGACTGGCCGGAGATGGGAAAGCTGCCGGAGAATCTGGTGCTACGGGTGGTCAGTGAGATCCATGATCCCGTGACCACCACGGATGAACTGATTCCCTCCGGCGAGACCTCCAGCTACCGCTCCAATCCTCTGGGACTGGCGGAGTTTACCCTGTCCCGCAAGGATCCCGCCTATGTGGAGCGGGCCAAGGATATCCAGAAAGCGGAGAAGGCCCGTATGGCGGGAGAGCATCCCTGCCAGGCCCATCCGGATGTGAAGCCCACCATGAGCATCATCAAACAGCAGTTCCCGGAGGTAAACCATACCAATACCGGCTTTGGGTCCACGATCTTTGCGGTTAAGCCCGGTGACGGCTCCGCCAGAGAGCAGGCGGCAAGCTGCCAGAAGGTGCTGGGAGGCTGGGCCAATATCGCTCATGAATACGCCACCAAGCGCTACCGCTCCAACCTGATCAACTGGGGTATGCTGCCGTTTTTGATCCAGGAGGGCGAACTTCCCTTCCACAATCTGGACTATCTTTTTATCCCTGGCATCAAGGCGGCGGTGGAGAACAGAGCGGAGGAGATCAAGGCATATGTGGTAAATCCAGAGGGACAGCAGCCCAAAGGGCTGCGGGAGTTTACGCTGAAACTGGGTGAGCTGACAGACGAAGAGAGACAGATCATATTGAAAGGCTGCCTGATTAACTATAATCGCGTTTGATGCAGAACATAATAAAGCGCGTACCAACTTTAAGTGTCAAATACCCGAAGAGGGTTATGATTTACTCGGCTTAGAGTAAGTACGGGGCACTATGCAGAGCATGTATGAAAAAATTGTTCTCCAGTGCCCCACTTACCATAAAAAGAGGAGCTGGCAGAACATTTTTTTCTGTGAAACCTCCATGTCGCCGCTGTGCGGCGACTCAAATCAGGAGGAAAAAGCAGATTTTCTCGGGCATGAACAGAGAAATCATTTGGATAGCGTGTATTGATTCTGCTTTGTCCGGATCAGGGAGGAATATTATGGAACAGCCAAGAGCGATTAACAATCCCATGCTGGTGGGAGCCATGGAACTGTTAAAGGCAGACAACTCTGCCAAGCACCGTGACTTTTTCTTACAGGAATTGCTAAAGGCGCATCTTCTCACCCCAGCTATGGTGACGCCTAAGCCAAAGAAGGATGAGAATGGAATGGTGCGGATGCCGCCGGATGCCCAAATTCAGGTTCCCATGCTCAGTACCAATGAGGGTGTGAGATATTTCATGGCCTTTACGGATATGCAGGAACTTAAGAAATGGGTGAAAAGTCTGGAGGAGGGTCAGCAGCTTTTTGTATTTGGTTTCCAGGAATTTGCCACCATGGTAAAGAGAGCGGACAGTCAGTGCGATGGCTTTGCCATCAATCCCGGTGGGGCCAATGTCAGAGTCACCCGGAAGATGATAGACACGATCCGGGAGGCGCTGTCAGGGAATATGCAGGACTAAATCAGCAAATTCCCGGACGGCGCACTGAACCATGTCAGGACGCCCAAGCGGCCGGATATGGTTCACCGGCTACGTGTGCTGTCAGGGAATATGCGGGACTAAATCAGCAAATTCCCGGACGGCGCACTGAACCATGTCAGGACGCCCAAG
>CAMWTF010000056.1 GCA_947177105.1 uncultured Lachnospiraceae bacterium
ACAGGATGGGAAACTCGTAGATTTTGATGTGGAGGGTTAGTTTATGAATGTATCTTTCACTGAAAATGCTTGGGAAGATTATTTTTACTGGCAGAAAATGGACAAAAAGATTGTTAAAAGAATTAATGAATTAATCAAGGATATAAAAAGAAGCCCCTTTGAAGGACTTGGGAAACCAGCGCCATTCAAATATGATTTAGCCGGAAAGTGGAGCAGACGGATAACTGACGAACACAGATTGGTTTATCAAGTGGAGGGGAACAATTTAATAGTGTATACTTGTAGATATCATTATTGAGATGTTTTTCATCCGCACGATCTGGTCCGGCATAAAAACAGATGGGGCGCCGGATCATCCGGATTTTTGCCATTGCCCCTCGTCCCACCTGCGTCTGCGGTAAATATCGCTTTAACATTCCAGATTATAACTCATTACGCCGCCGATGTCCATTGGGTCAATTCTATTTTTCTCCTCTCCTATCTCCTCCAAAGCCTTGAGCAAAAACTCGTTCTCTTCTCTGCCCTTTATAGCGATACGGATATACTGTCTGCCTTCAAATCCCAGCTTTGTGGATAAATCCTTTATCAGGATATTGTACTTGTCGATGAGCAGATTCGCCAGCGTCCTGGAGGACATCCCCTCCACTCTGCACATCACCTCTTACCTGCACAGAACAATATCCGCCGCGTCCCTGAACTCATCCATCCTCTCGTCCGTCAAAATAGTCCCTCCCCCGATGGGAGCAAAAGTCACGGAACTGACGATGTTGAATTTACTGTGGTCGCACAGCATGTAAGGCTTTTTGCATTGCTCTAACGCCGTCTTCTTCACCAGCGCCTCATTGGCATCCGGCGTGGTGAATCCGGCGGTCCTGCTGATTCCGTTGGCCCCGAAAAATCCCACGGAGAAGTGATAGTCTTTGAGCATCAGCACCGCCGAGGTCCCTACTACCGCCTCCGTGGAGGTCTTCAAAGTCCCGCCCACCAGAATGACATGCATTCCAAGGGCGGCAATACGCTGTGCATGGGCCACCGCATTGGTTACAAAAGTAACATCCATGCCCTCCAGAAAGTCCAGCATGTAGCCGGTGGTGGTCCCCGCGTCCAGATACACGAAATCCTGCGGGCGGATCAGGGAGGCGGCGTATCTGGCGATCCGCGTCTTCTCCTCCCTATAGACCTCCGCTTTCTGCGCCACCGTGGGCTCCGAGGACAGATAAACATTCTCCTTATCCGCCAGAACAGCGCCTCCGAACACCTTCACCAGCCGACCGGCCCTGTCCAGTATGGCAATGTCCCGCCTGGCCGTGGATTCCGAGATATTCAGGATCTCCGTCAGCTCGGCTACCGTGACGCTGCGCTTCTCCTCCAGAATCTTCAATATCATCCTGTGCCTCTGCTCTGATAACATGTGGTCCTCCATTGTCACTTCCAACTTTTCCGCCAGTCCTTTTTATATTCGGATACATTTGTCTCCAGCACAATCTTGCGGATGGACAGTATGCATCCCGGAGATACGGACAATTCGTCCACTCCCATAGCCAGAAAATCTCTGGTGAGTTCCAGATCCGCTCCCAACTCTCCGCAGATGCCCGCCCATATCCCCGCCTTGTGAGCATTCTCCACTACCGCCTCTATCATCCGCAGGATGGCGGGATGGTGGGTATCGCAAAACGCATCCAAAGCTGTATTCTGCCGGTCCACCGCCAGCAGATACTGGGTCAAATCGTTGGTGCCTATGCTGAAGAAATCTACCTCCTTTGCAAGCTGATCGCTTATGATGGCGGCGGCGGGCGTCTCGATCATAATACCCTGCTCCGGCTCCCCATATGCGATACCCTGGGCCTGTAATTCCTGCTTGACCTCTTCCACGATCTCCTTGATTTTCCGAACTTCCCAGACACTGGTAATCATGGGATACATGATGGCAATTTTTCCGAATACGCTTGCACGGAAAAGCGCTCGCAGCTGGGTCTTAAAGATCTCCGGCCTGGTCAGACAGATGCGGATGGCGCGGCACCCCATGGCCGGGTTCTCTTCCTTCTCCATATTGAAATAGCCGCATTGTTTGTCCGCCCCAATGTCAAGGGTACGGATGACCACCCGCTTTTTCCCCATGGTCTGTGCCACGGTGCGGTAGATCTTGAACTGCTCCTCCTCTGTGGGAAAATCTTCCCTCTCCAGATAGATAAATTCGCTTCTGAAAAGCCCGATGCCGCCTGCGTCATTCTGCAAAACGGCGGCCAGGTCTTTCATGTTTCCAATATTAGCATACAGCAGGATGTTTTGGCCGTCAAGCGTGACATTTTCCTTTCCCTTCAGGGTCTGGAGAAGCTCCTTCTTTGACAGTTCCTCCTGTCGGGCTTTCTGCAGCCTGCTCAAGGTCTCCTCATCCGGCTCCACATAGAAGGTCCCGTCCGTGCCGTCCACAATGCCCATTTTTCCATCTATTGCCTCAGCCAGAGAAAGTCCTGTACCCACCAGGGCGGGAATACCTATGGTCCTGGCCAGGATGGCCGTGTGGGAATTCAGGGATCCGTGTACCGTCACAAAGGAAAGCACCATGTCCTTGTCAAGCTGCACTGTCTCAGAAGGAGCCAGGTCGTCCGCCACAATGATCACCGGCTCCCCGACGCTCATCTTTTCCGCTTCCTCTCCCTGCAGAATGGACAGCAGACGCTCGGAAATATCCTTGACATCGGCGGCCCGGCCCCGCATATAATCATCCTCCATGGAAGCGAACATCTGCGCAAAATTGTCCCCAGTCTGCGCCACCGCATATTCCGCATTGACCTCCTGGGTTTGGATGATATTCTCTATGGACTCCTGGTAGTCCCCATCCTCCAGCATCATCTGATGGATCTCAAAGATCGCCGCATTGGCCTCTCCCACTTCCTGCAGGGCCTTCTCATACAGCGCTTTCAGCTGATTTATGGCCTCCTTTGTGGCCTGGCGGTACCTTAGGATTTCGGTCTCGGTATCCTCCACCTTTATGCGCTTTACCTGCTTTTCCCCTTTGCCGTACACCTGGATCTTTCCTATGGCGATACCGCCAAATACGCTTTTCCCTTTATATACCTTCATCTCAACCTCCAGAAACACTAATTCGTCATCTACTGTCACTAATAGGCAATTGCGAAACTCCCTTTCCAGGAACAGTGGATGGGCAATATATACAAAATAAGGGCGACTGGCCACTGCATCGGAGCCTGTTTTTATATATATTGACCAGCCACGTCACTTGCGGAGAACGTTTCGCAATTGCCTACAGCTCCTTTCGCACAGGCCGGATTACAGATTTTCCTGCATAAATTTGCTTATGGCTTCACAGGCCGCGTCCTCGTCCGCGCCGTCAAAGGTAAGGACCACTTCATTGTCCTTTTTGACGCCAAGGCCCATGATGCCGAAGATCTTCTTGCAGTCTCCCGCCTTGCCGTCCTTCTCCAGCTTGATGCTGCACTCGAATGCCTTTGCCGCTTTTACAAGCTCTCCTGCCGGACGCGCGTGGATTCCCTCGGGGTCTGTAATTACATACTTAAATTCTCTCATGACGATTCTCCTTTTTATAATTTTTATCTGGCAAATGTAAAACTCTTTTCATTTATAGAAAGGTTTTGCAATTGTCCTTTTTACGCTTCTACATTTTTCTTCAATACACCCAGCAGCAATGTGGATACCGCTATGCCAGCCAACAGTGCCACCACATACATGGCGGCGTTTCCCACCACCGGGAACACGAAGATTCCTCCGTGAGGGGCCATCAACGTGCAGTTAAACAGCATGGACAGCGCTCCGGCCACGCCTGAACCGGCGATGCAGGCAGGCAGCACATGCAGCGGGTCGGAGGCGGCAAAGGGAATTGCGCCTTCGGTGATAAACGCCAATCCCATAATAAAGTTGGTGGGACCGGACTCTCTCTCCTCCTTGGTGAATTTCTTCTTAAAGAGAAGGGTTGCCAGCGCAATGGCACAGGGAGGCGTCATGCCGCCAATCATGACCGCTGCCATGATATCGTAATTGCCTGCGGCGATTGCCGCCGTGCCAAATACATATGCCGCCTTGTTGAAAGGGCCACCCATGTCGATGGCCATCATTCCGCCAAGTACCAGGCCCAGGATCACTTTGCTTGCGCCGCCCATACTGGTGAGACCGTGGTTCAGAGCCGTGTTGATGCCTCCCATAACAGGCTCTACCACAAATGACATGGCAATTCCCATCAATAGTATGCCAATCAGCGGATAAATCAGCACCGGAGCGATTTTTTCCAGGAAGTCCGGCAGATGGTCACATACCTTGCGGAGCAGAACAATGATATAGCCCGCCAGGAAACCAGCCGCCAATGCTCCAAGGAAACCGGAAGTGCCGCTGGCCGCAATCATTCCGCCCACAAATCCAATCGCCAGGGCAGGTCTGTCACCAATGGCCATGGCGATGAATCCCGCCAGCACCGGAAGCATGAACCCGAAGGCCACACCGCCCAAGTTTTTAAACCATGCCGCAGCGGGCGTAATGGTACCAAAATTTGCCCTTTCCGCTATATCCAGCGCATCCATATCCACGCAGATTCCGTCGATTAGGAAGGCCAGCGCTATCAGTATACCTCCGCCTACCACAAAGGGAAGCATATGGGATACCCCGTTCATCAGCTGTGTATAGATCTGATGCCCCACACTGCCGCTTTTTCCTGTCTTCTGTGTGGCGGGCCGGGAGCCTGCCGCCGCATGATACACCGGGGCATCTCCGGACAGGGCTCTGTCAAGCAGTTCTCCCGCCTTGCTGATACCGTCAGAAACCTGGCACTGAATCACTTTCTTACCGTCGAAACGATCCATGGGCACCTGGGCGTCCGCCGCCACGATGATACAGTCCGCCTCCTGGATCTCCCCGGCAGTCAGTACATTCTTGGCGCCGCCGGAGCCTCTGGTCTCAATCTTGACATAGCAGCCCTTTTCCCTGGCCGCCTTCTCAATCCCCTCCGCTGCCATATAGGTATGGGCGATTCCGGTGGGGCAGGAGGTGACTGCCAGGATTTTCGCCCCGGTCTTTCCGGCCTCTCCCGTATCCTGCAGCCGCTCATCGATATCCGCTTTCTCCTCGTCCGCCCTGTCGATAATCTCAAGGAATTCCTCCACGGAACCGGCGCTGCGCAGGGAGTCGGAAAACTCTTCGTCCATCATCAGCACGGACAATTTACTCAGCACATCCAGGTGTACATTGTCTTCCGTGTTGGGGGCGGCTATCAGGAAGATCAGAGTCACCGGCTCCCCGTCCAGGGAATCAAAATCCACCCCGTCCTTCACCACCATCGCCGCAAGTCCCGGCCTGCTGACGGCATCACATTTTCCGTGGGGAATGGCAATTCCCTCCCCGATGCCGGTAGTGCTCTCCTCTTCCCTTGCGTAAACCTGCTTCCGGTATGCATCCCTGTCATTGATCTTGCCGCTTTTAACCATCAACTCTACCACCTGGTCCAGCGCCTCGCTTTTACTCTTCGGCGCTCCGGTAAGGGAAATGCTCCGCTTATCCAACAATTCCGTAATCCTCATCTTCAACCTCCCATTGTCACTGATTTATACTGACGATCACTAAAACTTGCCAAGGAACCTGACTCACGATCCAAAGATTCCAGGAACATCGCGGCAAAGTTCATCGCTCGTGAGTATAGGTGTTCTGCATCTGTCCATATACCGCTTCTATCTCTTCTCTGGTTGCCAGCTGCTCGGAAAACGCGCTGGCGCTGCCGGCGGATATTCCCATGTAAAACGCGTGTCTGTAATCCCTCCGCTCCATCCAGCCCGCCAGGAAACCTGCCACCATGGAGTCGCCTGCCCCCACACCGTTGACAAGCTTTCCCTTCGGCGCCGGAGCCTGGAATACGCTCCCGTCTTCCGCCACCAGAACCGCGCCCTCGCCTGCCATGGACACCAGAACATTGACCGCTCCCTTCTCCTTAAGCTTCTCCGCGTAGGGAATCACTTCCTCCCTGCGGCGGAGCGAGACGCCGAAAATCTCACCCAACTCATGGTTATTGGGTTTTACCAGGAACGGATGATACTCCAGCACATTGACCAGCAGATCCTTCGTGGCATCCACCACAATCATCACGTTCCGCCCGTCCAGCCGCTCCATGATCCTCCTGTAGATATCATCCGGCATGGAATTGGGTATGCTTCCCGCCAGCACCAGCACATCCCCCGCCTTCAGGATAGCCAGCTTTTCCATCAGCTGCTCCACTGCCTGCCCGCTGATCTGGGGACCACAGCCGTTGATCTCCGTACCGTCGATAGATTTAAGCTTTAAGTTGATTCTGGAAAATCCGTTTTGAATCCGAATAAATTCGGCTTTTACCCCCATCTCCTCCACCCGGCGGACAATCTCGTCTCCTGTAAATCCTGCCGCGAACCCAAAGGCCGTGTTATCGATGCCCAGGTTTCCAAGCACCATCGAGACATTCAGCCCCTTTCCTCCCGGCAGCATCAACTCGGAACTGGCTCGATTCGTCAGGCCCAGTTTAAAGTCGTCCACCGATACGATGTAGTCCAGAGATGGATTAAATGTAACTGTGTAAATCATCCCGTTTCCTCCCGCCATCTTTTATGGTTTTATTATATATTCAAACTCAGTCAAAATCAATCAATTTTATTCACAATATTTTCATTTTGGATGTTTTGCACAAGTTTGATTGATTTTGACATTATTTGACTATATTTTGTTTCATAAACAGCCTATGCCCCTTTGCTGCCATTGACCGGCGGTGCTGCCAGACAGGAAAGCGCCAGAGGAGATATTATCTCCCCTGGCGCATCCATATTTATTCCCGCGTTATTACCAGCTTTTTCCAATCAATATCCTGGAACCTGAGGCCAAGGACATCCATGCCCCGCAGTCCAGTATGCATGGCCAGCATAAGGATGGCGTAGCCATACAGGCGCCTTCACAAGAAAACACATCACAACCTATATCATCCGCTCCTTTACATCCGTGAAGCGATTAAAGATTTACGAAGATCTCCGTCTCCTTCTTGAGAGTACCCGCAATTTGTCGGTTCTCATCCATCTTCTTTGATACTTCGTCCACTTCTACAGCCAGGGAATGCATACTTTCCGCCGTGCTGGTAACGCCGTTGACACCCTCATCAATGGCATTGCTGATGGTCTCAATCGACCCTGCAATATCTATCATGGATTCGTTGAGTTTATTGGTCTTCTCCGCAAATTCTACCATCAGACTCTCAATGTAGGATGCATTTTTTCGATATTCGCCGCCCGCTCCCACAAAACCTTCAAACTCGGGAAGGATTGCCTCATTCATGTAAGTGACCATTCCGTTTGCATGTTCTGCAAGATTATGTACCGCTTCCACCACAAGGCTGTTAATCTGGCGGATATGGTTGGCCGTCATCTGACTTCCTTCCGCCAGATGACTGATTTCTGTGGCTACAACTGCGAATCCCCTGCCGGCTTCCCCTGCTCTTGCCGCCTCAATAGAAGCATTCAATGCCAGCAGATTGGTCTGATTTGCAATATTCAGGATATCCTGTGTAAGGGCATTGACCTGATTTACGCTCTCACTTTCCTCAATCGCCTGATTCAGTACCCCCAGAATCTCCTTCACCTTGGAACTTGTATGTTCCATAGTCTCCCGGGCAGATGTCTCAATCCGATCTGCATGCTGTTTCATCTCTTTAGAGTAGTCGCTAATCTCATTGGTCTTGACAGCCATGTCACTGACCTCGCTGCTGACAGACATTGCACTCTCATTAATGATACCGGCATTCCTTCCCACCTCGGACATGGTTGCGGACAATTCCTGCGTCACCGCGGAGAGTTCTGTCACATTGGTATTGGATTTCTCCAGGCTGGAGGTTACTTCTCCCGCGATTTCGTTCATCTGTATAGATGTGTCGGTAACCATTTTTAATATGTTCTGCAATTTCTCAATAAAGGCGTTGATACCAGCGCCAAGGGAACCTATTTCGTCATGACTGTACAATGTCACACGTCTGGTCAGGTCACCCTGGCGTCTGTTAATATCCTCCATGATACTGGCAAGAGATTTCTCCGTCTTGGCGATGGGTGACAAGACTCTCCATTGAATAATCACCAGCGCCAGAACCAACATGGCCAGTCCAACAGCCCCAATGCTTGAGTTTGTGACAAAAGATTTGCTATATGTATCGGTCAATATATCTCTTGCCTCGTCAGAAGACTGCTTTGCGTGGTCTACCAGGGTGCTGATGCCTCTGTTCATGGCGTCTGTGCTGTCCTTTAAGGTAGTATTGGCAATTTCGAACGCCGCTACATTCTGCGTATCCGCACTGAGCGCCATCATGGTCGAAATGGCATCTCTTGCGATACCATATTGTGTCAGGATTTCGTTGTAAATCTCCTCCTCGTTGTCCTGCAGAAATGGCTTGTAACACTCCAATGCATCTTCCAGATCGCTCCCTTTCTCACGAACGGAATCCACCAATGAAATCATCGTATCGGAATCCGTCGCCACGATATGGGACAGCGCCAGGGTATGCATATCTTTCATAATGCCCTCAATGTCACTCAACTGAGTAATTCCTTCCAGATAGACATCTGAGATCTCTCTGGCCTCATTGTTTACATTTCTGAGGTTGTTAATGGCTATAATGTTGGATAATATTAGCATGATGCCCATAATCACAACCGGAATATAAAGCCACCACCTAATGCTGGATTTTCTTTTATGATTCATAATCTTACCTCTTTCCTGCATATCGCAGACTGATCTGCAATGTTCCTTAATGCATATTTGGAAATATTAAAAATTCCTCCCCATTTACTGTACCGTAGGAGCCGTGATATCTGCCACCAGGTCGTCCATAAGCTCCTGTAAAGCAATATCCCCTAACTCGCCTGAAGCACAGATAGCCCCCAGATTCATTGTTGGCGTCCAGAAGTTACTGCCCAGCCTTTGCGGCTCCGAAAAAGCAGATTGCGCAAGGACTGCCTGTATTGCTATGGCCTGCTGTACCTCAGTTGACTGTCCTACATTTTTATTGGAGGGTCCCTGACCGCATATCTCAAAGCGAAGCCGCTGCCCCTCTTCACTGGATATGTATTCTGCAAACTCATGCGCCCACTCTATATGTTCCGAATAAGGATTTACACCCACCATCTTATAGCCAAAATAACATGCCATCTGTACCTGCTGCCCGTTACAAGTATAGGTGGGGAGCTTAGACGCACCATAGGCATCCCCCAACACTGCCCTGATTGCCGATTCATCCCACAAGCCGCTGACACAGGCTATACAGGTGCCGTTATTCATATCCTCAACCCAGTCGCTGGTGGATTTAAAACCCGGATTGGCTCCAATTGACAGCAGCGCTTCCGCCACATCCACCCCCTTAATTGCATTATCTGTAGAATTCCAGTCACAGAAGTTCGTCATGCCATCTTCATTCAGACCCACATTCAATCCTGTCTGGCCGAAAAACGAATAGAGATACCAGCCCGAAGACCAATCCATATCGAATGTCATCTCATTCTCTGCCGCCACCTCCAGAATTCTATCCAGGCTCTTTACATCCTCCGCTGTCAGATAATCCTTATTATAATAGAGGAAATACCCGTTGTCCGCTGTGATTGGATACCCGTAGATTTTGTCGTTGACAGTTAATGCCTCCACTGCCGTTTCCAGATTTTCTTCCCTGATCTCGTCGGAATTATTGACCGGTGCGGCCGCCCCGCCCGCCACGATCATCCGTAAATCGCCGTCTGTAGTTGTATACAAATCAGGCGCATTTAAGACATTAGCCAGCAGATTGCCCCTGCATTCTCCCTCTGTCATAGGCAACCATTCGATCGTAATATTTGCCTCATCTGCATGTTCCCTGATAAAATTATCCGCCAGAGCAGCTATGAGTTCTTCATCCTGTTCACCTGCCCAGATAGACAGTGTGATATCACCGGTTTCCCGCCCTTCTCCACCGACCTCCTTTTCTGTCCAGGCACCTGTTCCTTCTGTATGATCCCCTGATGCCTGTTGTATATTCTCATTTTCTCCACAACCCGTTAGTGCGCAGCACATCATCATTGATGATAAAAATACTGATATGGCTTTCTTGATCATATGTTTTCTTCCTTTCTAAAATTTTCATTGTATTCATTGTACAACATTTTCAAAGAATATACAAAACTTTTTGACATTATTATTAATTATTCTTTTACCTTTTTTTATAATTTCGAAATTCGCCGGGCAGGTGCGGTTGCTATCCGCTATAATT
>CAMWTF010000057.1 GCA_947177105.1 uncultured Lachnospiraceae bacterium
GTCCGCAATATCACTCTGCCCCAGCTGCTCCTTATTTCGTCGGCTCCAGGTCACATATTATCTGAGGATCCCATAACAGCACATAGTCGGCCTCCCGCAGGGCAAGACTCAGTTTAAGTCCCATACCCGCATAGTCATAGTCTGCCGGGAGCTTTTGCCAATCATACATGCCAGTGGCCCCGTTTTCCTCGTATTCCAGTCCGGTGACCTCCCGGAACATATCCCGGCACTGTCCGCTCAGTCGGATGCAGCGCAGATCCAGCGCCTGGGCCTGCTGCACCAGTATGGCCCGGTTCAGATAACCGCTGTAGCCGTCCTTTAAGCCCAGGTACTGCACTTCCCCTGTCTCGTTCATCATGCCGCCCACAATCCTGCGGGCCCTGCCCAGCACTCTGCCGCCAATGGCGCCCACCTCAGGGCGCTGCTCCAGAAGCGGAGGATCGTACTGCGTCCGGGAAAATCCCATATGCTGGGTCATGGACACTTTGGCCTTCCAGCCCTGGCTGTCCACAAAGTCCTGGGAAGCCTTCACCCCCGCCTCATAGGCATAGAGCTTACTCTCCGGGTTGGCCGCCGTGGAGGCGCTGTGACAGCGCCAGTGGTACAACACCCTGGGAATATGGCAAATGGCCCCAGGGACACGCCACAGACACGCCGCCGCCCGCAGCACCAGGTCGTGATCCTGGGCCCCATCGTAGGCCGCCCTGAAGCCCAGCTGCTTCATCAGTCCCGCTTCCATCACCAGCAGATGGCAGATGTAATTGTTGGTCATCAGCAGATCCAGGTTGAAATCCGGCTTAATGTTCGGTTCATAGAATCTGGCCGCGTTCTCGTCACATTTATCCTCATCCGAGTACAGCATCCGGGGCATGGCGCCCTCCCGCTTTCCTTCTCCCTGCTCCATGGCCGCCGCCATCTCATAGAGGGCATCCGGCGTCAGCACATCATCGTGATCCAGCAGGGCGATATAATCTCCCTCCGCCCATTGCAGGGCCTCATTGGTATTGTCCGCAATACCGCGGTTGCCGGAAAGACGGTGGTAACTGATCCGCTTGTCCCCATAGGCCGCCGCCAGCCGCTCCAGTTCATCGCCCTCTCCCGCGTCGCCGATCACCAGCTGCCAGTGAGGATAGGTCTGCGCCAGCACGGACTCTATCATCTCCCTGTAATATCGCTCCGGCGTATGATAAGCCGGAACCACCACGCTGAAAGTCACCGGGTTCTCCCAGCGGCGCCCGCGCTGCCGCTCCAGCGCCTCCTCCGCCGGGGAATCATACCGATAGTTCTCCCGCGTACTCCGGGGTAAATGTTCTTTTATCGTGATCAGCGTCTCCCGCAGTCCGTTCCTTTTCAGATAAGATATCGTCTTGCGCAGATTATGGATATTTATTTTGCCCATATTTTCGGTTCCTTTATTTTTGTTCGGCGTCTGCCCGGGCGTTAAACGCAGGGCGTTTTGCTCATTATAACACAGAAGTCGCCCCTTGCGGGGCGGCTCCTGTAAGAAAAGTTAATGTCTTATAAGATAGCCTTCAAATCCTCTGTCAGCTTCTCTACCCTGGCCTGAGCATCCTCTAAGCTGCTGCCCACCACGCCCATGTAGAACTTGATCTTGGGCTCTGTGCCGGAGGGTCTTGCGCAGCACCAGCAGTTGCCAGGCAGTTCAAAATACAGCACATTGGACTTCGGCAGGCCGGTCTCGGACACTGCGCCGGTCTCCATATCCACGATCTTGTTCTCCTGGTAATCGCGGAACTTCAGCACCTTGGCCTCACCGATGGCCTTGGGCGGATTGCTGCGCAGCTTATCCATCAGAGCCGCAATCTCCTTGGCGCCGCTGACACCCTTCATGGTGATGGTGTACTGGGTCTCCTTGAAATAGCCGTACTTCTCATACATCTGCAGCATCATATCCCACAGGGTCATGCCATGCTTCTTGCAGTAGGCGGCAACCTCGCACAGGCACATCACTGCCACACAGGCATCCTTGTCTCTGGCATGGGTTCCTGCCAGACAGCCATAGCTTTCCTCTAAGCCGAACACATAGTTGTTGGAGCCTGTCTGCTCAAACAGCTTGATCTGCTCGCCGATGAACTTAAAGCCTGTCAGCACCTCGATGAGCTTCACATTGTAGCTCTCGGTGATGGGGAAAGTCATGTTGGTGGTCACAATGGTGGTCACCATGGCGGGGTTCTCAGGCATGGTGCCGCTTGCCGTCTTCTCCCGCAGAATGTACTCCGCGATCAGCATACCGGACATATTGCCGGTGAACGCCACATACTCGCCGGTCTTGGCATCCTTGGCATATACGCCCAGACGGTCCGCGTCCGGATCGGTGGCCAGCACGATGTCCGCGTCCTTCTCCTTGGCCAGGCGCAGGGCGTAGGTAAACGCCTTGGGATCCTCAGGATTGGGATAATCCAGCGTGGTAAATTTGGGATCCGGATTCTCCTGCTCGGGAACCACATACACATTCTTAAAGCCCAGCTCGGACAGCACTCTTCTCACGGGCAGATTGCCGGTGCCGCACAGAGGGGTATATACAATCTTAATATCATCCGCCACTTCCTTGATAATCTCGGGATGGATGATCTGCTTTTTCAACTCTACCATGTAGGCATCGTCGATCTCCTTGCCGATGGTCTGGTACAGTCCCGCGGCCTGTGCCTCGGCCTTACCCATGGTCTTCACGGTGTGGTAATCCTTGATGGCCTGCACCTCGCCGATGATCTCCTTATCCTTGGGAGCGGTGATCTGCGCGCCGTCCTCCCAGTATACCTTGTAGCCGTTGTACTCTGGGGGATTGTGGCTGGCTGTCACCACAATGCCTGCGGTGCAGCCCAGTGTGCGCAGCGCAAAGGACAACTCCGGCGTGGGACGCAGGGATTCGAACACATAAGCCTTGATGCCGTTGGCAGCCAGGCACAGCGCGGCCTCGTCCGCAAATTCAGGGGACATGAAACGGGAATCGTAGGCGATGGCCACGCCCTTCTTCTGTGCGCCCTGCTTGATGATATAGTTTGCCAGGCCCTGGGTGGCCTTTCTCACGGTGTAAATGTTCATGCGGTTGGTGCCTGCGCCGATAACCCCACGCAATCCGCCGGTACCAAACTCCAGTTCTTTGTAGAAACGGTCTTCGATCTCCGTCTCGCTGCCCCCGATCTCCTCCAGCTCCTTCTTGGTGTTCTGGTCAAAATAGTCGTCCTCCAGCCAGAACCGATACTCGTCCATATAGCTCATCGCATATCCTCCTCCAATTCTCTCTAGCGCCTTACGCCTGGGTGTGTATAGCGATCTGCCGCCCGGGCCGACGCTGTTAGAGGTATTATAACATAGATTTTTCCATTTTCACAGTACTATTTTCCATGTTATGATTTTGCGCTGAAAAATCATGGCGCCGCACTATTGGGACAGCACATTTCGCCTTAAGCTTACATAAGCCAGCAGAATATAAAGCGCATAAATCAGGAAGAAAATCCCCAGCGAGATTATCACGATGATACCGGGGCTGTTCATGCCCACCATAACCCCCGGCTCCGGAATCCGGGCCAGATGAAAGATGAACGGAGCCGCGATCAGCACTGACGGAACGGCAGGCATAGCGTAGTAGATGGCAAACTGACGGCCCAGGGCGCGGGCCATCTCCTGCCTGGCCACGCCCAGCTTTCGGAGCAGGGTGAACTGGCTCCGGTAGCGTTCTGTTTCGCTGAGCTGCTGGATGGTAAGGATGGTGGCGGCAGTCATGGCCAGAGCCAGGGCCAGATAGAACATGGGAAAAGCCAGGAGAGCAGTCTGGACCGCCACCTGCGCGGCCTCGTTCGCTTTTGTGGAAACAAAGCCATAACCCAGGGGATTTTCCTGCTTATTGTATTCTCTGTAGGCTATATCGGTCAGCGCATCATACCCTTCTGCCGGCACCGGCTGGAGAGTTTTCGCGGCATAGGCCAGATGGTGGACCGCCAGCCCCTCCGCTGCCTCGTCCGGAACCACCAGAATATAGCCCCGCCCATTGGTTACGCCGAGGCTTTGGGAGAGATGCTCCGTATATACGCTTCCCGGCGTCAGGGTAGTGTCTCCCAAAGTGATAGGCTGGTCATAGTCCCGCAGCGGTACCTCAAGATAGGTCATGCAGTGGAACAGATACCGTCCCGGCTCGGGCTCCACCGCCGGATAGCCCGCAATAGAGCGCAGCGCGGCATAATCGCTCCAGCAAAGAATCGGGTCCTGATCGTAGTTGTAGCAATAATAGACTGTGCGGCTGCTGACATAATCTCGCACCTGCGGTTGGTCGCTCAGATAGACCTGATACAAAACCGACTGTTCCACCGGAATATGCTCTGTAATGTAATCCATGTAGGGACCGGGATCCTGGTTCTCCCCCTCAATGCCAAAGTAAAGGTCAAAACAGGCGCTCTCCACTGAGCGTCCCCGAAAAATACCGCTCATCACCAGTCCGCTCCCCTCGGTGAGCAGTGTAGCAGTGAAAATCATGGAGATAACAGCCATCACAATGCCCATGGTGGCCAGTTTCGCGGTGAGGGTACGGAAAATCAGCACATTTTGTCCCTGATATTTCCGGGCCGGGCGCTTCTCAAAAAAAGCAGGAACGCCGGAGGCAAAGCTGAGAAAAAAGCCAAACAATGCGAAAATCAGACATCCTGCGCCGGTGATACCGATCAGGAGACTCCCTGCCATCAGCATGGCGGTTCCAGCCACACCCAACACGATGGATACGGCAAATATCCGGCGGCGAAGCTTTCCCGTCTGAATGACCACGCCCTCATTCTGCCGTTCAAGGTAGATGAGATCATAGATTTTCATTTTGTGGATACGCTTTCGGCTTCGCCCCAGGGCGCAAAGGTAGATCAGAGCGAAGTAGAAAAGGGTCAACCCCATGGCCGGAAGGGAGAAGTTCAGCGCAAAGTGATAGGACAGGCCGAACATGGCAAACAGGATCGCCCGCAGAACTTGATAGAGCAATCCGCCCAGGGCCAGCCCAAGCACAAGAGCCGCGCTGCCCACTGCCAGATTTTCCAGGAAAAACAATCGCGCTACCTGCTTATTTGTCAAACCGATCAGAATATAGGTTCCCAGTTCCCGGCTTCGGCGTGAGAGCATAAAACCGGTGGCGTAACTCACCAGCCAGCCAAAGATGCACACCACTACCATACTGGCCAGAACGATCACCAGGGGCAGCGTATTCATTTTCTCGGAAAGCTGCCGGACTTCCTGAGAAAACACCAACCCGTTGAATGAATATAGAAGCGCCGCTGCCATCACCACAGTAACAGCGTACACCAAGTAGTCTCTGGCCTGCCGCCCGGCGTTTCGGAGGGACAATTTAGATAACGTCACTGACATCACCTCCCAACGCGGCCAGTACATCCAGGATTTCGTGGTAGAATACCGACCTTCCCCGCTCTCCCCGAAGCAGTTCATTGAACACCCTGCCATCCTTCAAAAACAACACTCGTCCGGCGTAACTGGCGCTGTAGGCATCGTGGGTAACCATAAGGATTGTGGCTCCCATATCCTGATTCATGGCAGACATGATTTCCAACAGGTTCTTGGATGCCTTGGAATCCAATGCCCCTGTAGGTTCGTCTGCCAACAGCAAAGACTGCCCTGCCACCATCGCCCGGGCGCAGGCAGCCCGCTGCTTCTGTCCGCCGGAAATTTGGTAAGGGAACTTTCCCAGGATGTCAATGATCCCCAGCTTTTGGGCCACATCCCGCACCCGGTCCTGTACTGCTTTGGGGTCGGTATGGTTTAATGAGAGAGCCAGCCCGATGTTTTCCTCAACCGTCAGAGTGTCCAACAGATTGAAGTCCTGGAACACAAAGCCCAGTCGTTCCCGGCGGAACTTCGCCAGTTCCTCCTGGCTAAGATCCGCAATGCTCACCCCATCCAGCAAAATTTTTCCGGCGCTGACGGTATCGATGGTGGAGATACAGTTGAGCAGGGTGGTTTTTCCGCTGCCCGATGCGCCCATAATCGCCAGGAACTCCCCCGCCTCCACGTCAAAGCTTACCCGATCCAGCGCTCGGGTGACATTGTTTTTGTTGCCATAATACTTTTCGATGTTCTGTACTTGAAGCATAATTGTTCCTCCTTTGTGTCCTATGATACCCCGGACGCAAAGTTGGTTGTAGCAAATTGATATTGATTTTCCTTACATTTTTGTAAGATTCTCCTTTGCGGGAAAAGTCAGCGTTACCGCTGTCCCTTCCCCCTCCCTGGAAACAATGCGCAGATCCAGTTCCAGGAAAGATGCCAGTTTCCTGCACAGATACAGCCCCATGCCAGTGGAGCCGCCTCGCATTCGTCCGTTACTGCCGGTGAAGCCGCGGTCAAACACACGGGGAAGCTCATGGGACGGGATGCCGATGCCGTTATCTTGAACAATAAGCTGTATTTGTTTTCCAAGAGACTTGGCGGAAAGAGTGATAATCGGTTCTGTTCCCCGATAGCGGGCAGCATTTTGGAGCAGCTGCCCCAAAATAAAGACTGCCCACTTTTCATCGGTATATACGGTGCGTTCCAGCCCCCCCGTTTCTACCCGAACACCGCTTTGGATCAACAGAAAGCGGTGGTTTTCAATAGCCTGGGCCGCGATTTCCCCAAGGTCCGCCTGCCGCAGCAGGCAGTCCTGTTCCGGGTTTTCCGCCCGCGCGTAGAACAGGGCCCTCTCTACATGGGCCTCGATCTGTGCCAGTTCCGCCGTAAGTTTCCGACGTGTGTTCCCGTCCAAATCCCGGCAGATGAGCCGGGCTGCGGTAATGGGGGCCTTAATCTCATGCACCCAGCGCTCCACATACTCCCGGTACTCTCGTTGGAGAGCCTGCGCATCGGATACCGCACCGATCATGGCCTGTCCTGCCCGGCGGGTCAAATCAAATAGCTGCCGCTCATAAAGACCTTTGGGCGGCGGGGTACACTCCGTAAACAGATATTTCCGGTCTAAACCTTCCAAAATTGCTTCCAATTCTCGGAAATAGGTACGCTGACGGAAGAAATCGCACAACTGTACCGCCGCAAAAATCATTAGCAGGAACAGTAGCAAAATGACCAGAACTCCCGACTGTGTTCCTGTGGCATAAAGAAACAGCATCGCCAGTCCGGCGCAAATCAATTGAAGAGCGATCCGGCTCAGCCGGTCAGATAAAAATTCCCGCACCGTCATAACTGATACCCCATTCCCCGGCGGGTCCTGATAGCGTCAGGCAGGCCGATCTTTGCAAGTTTTCCCCGCAGCCTGGTCATATTCACGCTGAGGGTGTTGTCATCAATGTAAATCTGGTTGTCCCACAGGGCGTCTATCAGATCAGCCCGGGAGACGATCTGCCCGAAACGGGTCATCAGGCAGGCCAGAATTTGCAGTTCATTCCGGGTCAGATCCACTGCCTTTCCGCCGGCTGATACCGTTCCCTTTGTCAGGCTCAGACACAGTTCTCCGGCCTCCAGCACGTCCGCCGGTTCCGGCCCGCCGCAGCTGCGGCGCAGAACAGCCTTGATTCGAGCCAGCAGAACGGGGACGCTGTATGGTTTCGTGATGTAGTCGTCTCCGCCCAGACTCAAGGCCCGCACCTCGTCCATACCCGCATCCCGGCTGGTGACAAAAATCACCGACGCGGAAACGCTCTTTTGCAAAGCGGCGCACAAGGAAAAACCATCCCTGCCGGGCAGACCAATGTCCAAGAGGATTAAATCCGGACACTCTCGTACTGCCTGAGCGGGAATGTCGTTAAAATCCGTAACCGGAAAAGGCAAATATCCTTCATTTCTCAATAACAGAGTAAGCTCTTCCCGGATGGGCGGGTCATCCTCGATTATCATTATTTTTTGCATTTAATTACTTCCATTCTGTGGTTTCACTTATAGTCGGTAATCCCGGTTCTCAGGATATTCCGCCTTAGATCATTATTCACCGAAAAATCCCCCGCCGTAGCCGGCGGGGGTATTTTCAGCAGAGCAGCTTATCTGCCTGCCGCGTTTCCTTATTTCACAATAATCTGCTGTCCCACATTAATCTTGTTTAAATTTTTGATCTGGGGATTCTTAGCAGCCAGCTGTCCGAGCGTCATGCCGTTTAACTTGGCAATCTTGGACAGGGTATCATTTGCCTGTACAGTATAGGTAGATCCTGTGGTTACATTTACAGGCACGACGTTACTATAATGTGCTGCCAGATAAAGGGGCCCATACCACGGAATATCGTCATTCACAGCCGCGCTTGAAGGGATGGTAATAACATAATTTACATCTTTATAGGTATATTCCATGACTAATGTCACGTTACTCTTCTTAAGCAGTTCCTTCATATCTCTGTTGGACAACGCGGTTACACCTGTCACCTTAACAGTGTCTCCATCCTGTGCATTGGCAATCATTGTCCCCACCCCCGGCGCGGACGGGGCACTGGCATTCCCGTCATTACCGCTTGCGGCATTGCTGTCGTCAGGAGTATTGCCCTCACCGGGATTACCGCCTTCACCAGGATTTTCTCCCTCGCCGGGATTACCGCCTTCACCAGGATTTTCTCCCTCGCCGGGATTACCGCCTTCACCAGGATTTTCTCCCTCGCCGGGATTCTCGTTACCGCCGCATGTGGATTCGTCAAAGAAGTTTACCGTATAAGAGATCGGTGCGCCAAGACCCTTTATCGATACACGGAAAGAATCCCCTGCAGCGTAATGGACACTGTCAGGCCGGAAGATAATGCAGCCGACTTGTCCATAGCCATCATTATTGACATTAAAATATCCGTCTGCACTTCCGGAAGAGAATGTCCATGTACTGCCATCGGATACTTTTGTAAGGGTGACGCTTACACTGTCCTTATCCACCTCGCTGCCCACGGAAAGAGACCATGGATATGCATCATCAAAGTATTCAATTGGCATATTCTGTGCCGGCCATGCCACTCCTGTTTCCGCCGCGCCGGAATTGCTTCTGTCAAAAGAATACATTGCGCTGTAAGTACCGTTGTCTCCAGCCACAGCCCCAAAGCCAGTCTTCCCCATTTGAGGATTTAAGCACCAGCGCCTATGGCCTAAACGGTCTACATTGCTGTCGTCATAATCAGCCATCCAGCCATTGATCAGAGAATCTTTAAACGTTTGTGTATCCCAGCTTGCCCATGCGATATTGGAAGATGCCGCACCAGCTTTCCCCTGCTCATATAAAGAGTTATCCATGTCGGCGGGCTGCTCCGGAAAGTGTGTCAACTCGTCATTGACATAGTTCACCAGGCTTGCAGCCTGAGCCATCTGATTGTAATCATCGTCCAGAGTTACGTTGTCCTGCAGCCCTGCAATAAACCTAATCTGATTCAACATTGTTATTGCCCCATCCAACGTTTCCGAAGACAGACTACCCGGCGCATATGGCTGCGCAGTGGCTGGATTTGCTGCAAAAGTGAGGCTGACTGACGTCACGTCGCTGTTCATACGGTCCAGAATCTCCTGCTGGCTATGGTAGATTACATTAAGCCCTACCGCCCCCGAGTCTTCCGCCGCATTAACCGACTGCATGTTTGTAGAGGTAACCGTCAGCAGCCCGGCCAACAGAACCCCTGTGCATCCCGAAAATGCCTTTGCAAATCTCTTTCCCATTTTTTTCCTCCTATTTTGTTTTACTGATGTATTATGTATACTAAACGATACGATATTCCCTTTGCTCCTTCCACCTCATCGGCAATATGTATCTGTAGAATCGTACACTGATTTAATGTATGTCGGATGTAGTATACTCCCTATCTTCACTAAAAGTCAAGCGTTACTGATATTAAGTCTATAAATTGCAGATTAATCAACCGATCAACGCCCCGGATTACCCTATTATAGTGATATCGGCATAATCCTACAAAGCAGTGGACCTGTACTCGATAGAGATGATGCTGTCATCCTGTATGATAAAGCACAGCTTCATGCCGTCCTTGGCGTATATCAGCATCCCGTTCTCCTGGGCGGCTTCCCCGTAGACTTCCTGTAATTTTTCCAGGGAGTCCCCTATACAGACGCCCTCGGCCGTGGCTATGGAATCGTCCTTCAGGATCACCGCCGACACCAGATCCTTGTCCTGAGATGGATAGGTGTCAATCTCGAAACTGTTGTAGGTATAGATTTTGTCCAGACCCTCAA
>CAMWTF010000058.1 GCA_947177105.1 uncultured Lachnospiraceae bacterium
GTGTGGGTATATGTGGCCTGGGGATTGCCCAGCCTGAACTTATGGGAGACTGCCTGCAGCAGGTCATTGCGGCGGGGAGCGGTATTTCTGGACATCAGCCTGGCCAGTCCCAAAGTGATCAGCAGGGAAAAAATCACTGCTAGGAACGCATTGCATATATACTTCATGGGCTGGGCAATCCGCTGACCTTCCAGCAGAGCTTCAATCTCCGAAAAAGCCTCCAGAGCGCAGCCGTAATAGTCTCCCCCGCTGGCATAGCGGTAGCAGTTGTCGGTGATGGTGTCGGAGTAGGCGTTGGTGACAATCCTGCTGATCTGACCGTCATTGCGTATCCAGATGTTGCGGTTGTCCATATCAATCAGGAACATGGTGCCGCTGCCGCTGCCGAAGCATTCCCGGTAATAGGCCCTGGCATAACTGTCCGTGCTGGTGCTGTTTTCGCTGACGGTTTTAAACAGAACATCTCCATAGGCGGTGATTCCCTGCATCTGCTGCGCCAGACTTTCTCTCTCTTCCTGGGACAACAGCCCTGCGTCATCCTCGATATGTACCTGGTAACCGGTGTCATTGTTTGTATACAGCGCCTCCGCGTAGACTGGCATCCCCATCATCAGGCACAATGCCATACTTAGCAACAGGCCCAAAAGTCCGGCAGAATTGTTCGCCTGAATGTTACGCACGGTCATCACCTCCCTGTTTGTCAAACTGAGGCAGTCTGCGCATGGCCATGCGGTTATAACTCCTCAAGATATCCAGAATGTCATACAGAACCGCCGCCATAATCAGCAGCGCCCCCAGATAGTACCACAGATCCGAAACCGGTTTCAAAAAACAGATTAACGCTGCCGCCGCCTGGGCGGCTATGGCGGCGATCCCGCTATAGCGGTGCTTGTAGTTCTCCAGTTCCTTTTCTTCCCTATAACTCTTGTAGTAAAGCAGGGCACAGGCTGCCATTGATCCAAGAGGCCAAAACACACCGTCGTTTTGAGTGAGCAGCAAATGCACATATGTCCAGATCGGGACCAAGTATATCATATACATGAGGGGCATTGCAGGCTTTCTCTTAGCAGCTGCCTTTTTCACCGCTTTTCGCCGCAGCGCAGTGTCCGCTTCACCTTTCTCTCTTTGACGGATTGCGCGCAATTCCCGCAGATAAATCCATGTTGTGGCAACCCCCAGCAGACAGCATATTATCAACAGAAACTGAGGTTTCATGGTTCCCAGCAGATTGAGAAGAACAAACACTGGTATGGCCAGTGCCAAAGCCATTATGATAAACCTCCGGATATCAATGGGCAGGTCCGCCACCACCTTGCCGGTCTGGCCATTCACAGTGGCATAGGCCACTCTGTCTTCCTTACGCCAGGAGAGGAACCACACCGGATACATGGCGCTGTGAGCTGCCGTACATTGGGTGTTCAGTCTATTTGTCAGATTGATTCGACGAAGATTGCTATCTACGTTGTATTTGCGGAATAACTTTATTCTGCGGATCTGTGCCCAGCTGCTCTCATTGGCCAGGGTATAAGCATTCTCCAGATACATATTCTGGTTCACATCCGCAATATCCGCATAAAAGCCGCTGAGATAGGCCGGGGTAAATTCCACCTGTTCTTTCACATAATAGGGGGCCAATGCCTCGCTGATATTGTCATAAAAGGCTGTAGAAGCATCATAGGAAAAACCGTAGTAATCCGCATCCACAACCCCCGTCAGATCATAATGATCTGTGTAGACATAATCCCCTTTCCGATAACTCTTCTCCCCCTTGAGGCAGATGCCTCCCTTCTGCTCCAGCCGGTATGTCCAATAGGGCATGTAGATCCCTCTGAAGCTGTCGATATAGGCCGGACTGCGCAGCTCCCTGGGGGTAAACAGCGCCCAGCGCATTTTTCTGGCATAGGCTTTCTTACAGTCCTCCTTGGTTTTCTTAAATGGAATAATATAACCGGGACGCTTCTCCCTCACCAGTCTGTCAGTGAGGATATTGGCAGCTCCACAGAAGCTGCAAAACGCAGTAGCATCTTGATCGCCGCTGATCATCTCGCCACCGCACTGGGGACAGGTAAAGCAGGTAGCCTCAAAGGTATCCTCCAGGACAGCGTCCTTCTCCTTCTCCATACTGCCGGGATCTTCCCGTTTACCGCAGTAGGCACAATGCATCTGCTGGGATATAATATCAAATTTCATGTTGGCTCCGCAGCCCGGACATTCGTACATAACATTTTCTCCTCGTATCGCATCTATACACTTTATGATACTAAAAAAGAGGAACGGATGCAAGTCCTGTTCCTCTTTTTGATATCACCTATTTTTACTGCATGTATTTCCACATATCCTATTTACTATACCAATTCCAGAACGACCTCCAGAGCGGCATCGCCCTTGCGCTGGCCAACCTTGATGATTCTGGTATATCCGCCCTTGCGGTCCGCATACTTGGGAGCATACTCATCGAACAGCTTTGCCACCAGATCAACTTCCTTGGTATTTCTCTTTCTGCCGGCAGCCTCCTGAGGCACCTCAACAACGGGGTACAGTACCTTCAGCATCTGACGACGCGCATGAAGTCTGCTGGGCAGATCCTTCTTGATCTCCTTCTCTACCTCGTCATACACGGTCACAGTCACACCGTTCTCAATTCTCAGAATCTTGCCGTCCTTGTCACGATGGGTCTCGGACAATACAGCCTTGGTATCCTTGTCAATGATCTGCTTTACCCTCTTGCCATCCTTATCCTTGCGGGCAACCTTGGCGGTAACGGTAACGGTCTCGAAGTTGTCCTTCTCCTTAACTGCCAGAGCAATCAGACCGTCAGCAATCTTCTGTACCTCCTTGGCCTTAGCCTGGGTGGTAACGATCCTGCCGTGTGTGATCAGCGCCGTCACCTGATTTCTTAACAATGCTTTTCTCTGGGAGGAAGTCCTGCCCAGCTTTCTGTACTTTGCCATAACTATAATTCCTTTCTCCATTCATGGTACACCCGGCCACGCTCTTCGGACTTACATACCGGATGCAGTATTTGCTCCACTCGGGGTTACCGCTCCCTCATGCCAGTCGGACTTACTGAAGGAACATAAACAACATAACCTTCCAATCTGCCTCAACGAAACTCCCTGCAACAAAAGCTTCCGAAAAACAACTTTTAAGAAATTTCTAACAGCTTTAGGCCATAAAGAATCGCCACAGGCGATTCTTTAGAAGTTGGTTAGAATTTCTTACATGATGTACTTTATCATGTTAGAAATTCTCCAACTTCAGTCTTCACTGGGATTCAACTGCAATCCCAACTCTTTCAGCTTTGCCAGCACTTCTTCCAGGGACTTGCGGCCCAGGTTCCGAACCTTCATCATGTCCTCCGAAGTCTTGTTGGTCAACTCTTCCACTGTGTTGATACCCGCCCTCTTCAGGCAGTTGAACGAACGGACGGAAAGCTCCAATTCGTCAATACTCATCTCCAACACTTTTTCCTTCTCGTTATCTTCCTTCTCAACCATGACCTCAGCATTCTTGGCATTCTCGGACAGGTTGATGAAAAGGCTCAAATGCTCGCTGAGTACCTTAGCCGCCAGGCTGACAGCCTCATCCGGAACCAGCGTACCGTTGGTATGGACATCCAGTGTCAGCTTGTCGAAGTCCGTAATCTGGCCTACACGGGTATTCTGTACCGTCACATTCACCCGCTCTACCGGGGTGTAGATGGAATCTATCGCAATTACGCCGATGGGTAAATCTTCGCGTTTGTTCTTATCGGCACTCACATAGCCTCTGCCTCTGGTAATGGTCAATTCCATATACAGCTTGGTATTCTTGCCGCTCAACGTGGCAATCACCAGATCCGGATTAAGGATCTCTATGTCCTGGTCCACCTGAATATCAGAAGCTCTTACCACGCCCTCTCCCTCGAACTCGATATAGGCTGTCTTGACTTCGTTGGTCTCGCTGTTATTCTTGATCGCCAGACTCTTGATATTCATGATGATCTCCGTCACATCCTCCTTCACGCCGGGGATGGAACTGAACTCATGTAATACGCCCTCGATCTTTACCTGGCTCACTGCTGCGCCGGGCAAAGAGGAAAGCATGATTCTTCTCAGAGAGTTGCCAAGGGTGATGCCGTAACCTCTTTCCAAAGGCTCCACTACGAATTTACCGTATTTCTTATCTTCTGAGATCTCTACAACCTCAATATTCGGTCTTTCAAAATCAAACACTGCAAATACCCTCCTAATTAGAGTCCCGCCGATTCTCCTTCTATACGTGACATCAAAAGAGAACCGGCTGTTTACGAATCCTGTTGTCTCTATATGCTATAAACGCATTAGCTTTAACAGCATATATAGACCATACGGCCATTCCTTGCCGAGAATATGAACATGGCTTACTTAGAATATAACTCGACAATCAACATCTCGTCTACAGGTACATCGATCATCTCTCTGGTAGGAAGATTCTTGATGGTTCCCTTCAGGGCCTCAATATCTGCATCCATCCATTCGGGCACCAGCCTGCCGCCGGTAACCTCCACGATATCCTTGTATCTCTGTAAGGATCTTGCGCTCTCCTTGATCTCGATCACATCGCCAGCCTTGATCAGGTAAGAAGGAATATTTACCACCTTGCCGTTGACTGTCACATGCTTGTGGCCCACAACCTGACGAGCCTCTCTCCTGGTTCTTGCAAAGCCCATTCTGAACACCACATTGTCCAGTCTGCTCTCCAGCATCACCATCAGATTCTCACCGGTCATGCCCTTCATTCTATCGGCCTTCACATAGTAATTGTGGAAGGGCTTCTCCAATACGCCATAGATGAATTTAGCCTTCTGCTTCTCGCGCAGCTGCAGACCATACTCACTTACCTTCTTGCCCGCCCTTGCGTTGGTTCTGTTAGATTTCTTGTCATAGCCCAGATAAGAAGGCTCCAAGCCTAATGCTCTGCATCTCTTTAACACAGGTACACGATTTACTGCCATTTTTATTTTCTCCTTCTAATATAGATGTTTACAATACTGCAGCGCCGCGCTGCAGTACCTTCTTCCAACTGCTTCCCATGCCATACATGGTATAGTAGTACTATACACGTCTCCTCTTGGGCGGACGGCATCCATTGTGAGGAACCGGTGTTACGTCACGGATGCTTGTCACTTCCAAGCCGCAGGCAGACAATGCCCTGATTGCAGCCTCACGTCCTGAACCGGGACCCTTTACAAACACGTCTACGGTCTTCAGGCCATGTATCAATGCGGCCTTTGTAGCTGTCTCTGCCGCCATCTGTGCAGCATACGGAGTAGATTTCCTTGAACCTCTAAAACCAAGACCACCGGCACTCGCCCAGCTCAGGGCATTGCCCTCCGCATCAGTCAGTGTAACAATTGTGTTGTTAAAAGATGACTGGATATGTGCCTGTCCCCGTTCAACGTTTTTCTTGACACGTTTCTTTGTTACTTTCTTTGCAACTTTTGCCATTTTAAACTAACCTACTTTCCTAATAATCATTGTCCTATGAAGCATAATTACTTCTTCTTGTTTGCAACGGTGCGCTTGGGTCCCTTGCGGGTCCTGGCGTTGTTTTTCGTATTCTGACCGCGGACGGGCAGACCCTTACGATGACGGATACCGCGATAGCAGCCAATCTCCTGAAGTCTCTTAATGTTCAGAGCGGTCTCTCTGCGGAGATCACCCTCAACCATGATGTTCAGTTTCTCAATTGCCTCGCTGATCTTCTTCACTTCCTCGTCAGTTACGTCTCTTACGCGGGTATCAGGATTCACGCCTGCCTCCGCCAAGATTTTGTTTGCGCTTACTCTACCGATGCCATAGATGTAAGTCAAACCGATTTCGATTCGTTTTTCCCTAGGTAAGTCAACACCTGCGATACGAGCCATTTACGTTTCCTCCATTTTCTTTGCGTTTCCGCTCATGCGGAACTAAACGCTGCGTACTTATTTGGTCTGTTCTTGTACGCCTGTTACTAATTGATTGGGGCTTTCACCCAACCGGACGCCTTAAGTCACTAATCCGATCTTCTCTGGACAGCTTCGTCCATATCCAGATAATCAAGAAGTAATCTCCGTAAGCCCTATCCCAGTTCTATGATAATCAGCCCATCCGAAAACGGACTGGTTCAGCCGCACATAATAACTGGACAAGAACTCACATACCTGATCAAAAAACTGTGATCAGGCGGTGATTATCCCTGTCTCTGCTTGTGTTTCGGATTCTCACAAATAACTCTGATGCGTCCTTTTCTCTTGATGATTTTGCACTTTTCGCAAATCGGTTTTACTGATGATCTAACCTTCACGTTAAACCCTCCTTTCAAAAAAGACCGTTTTACATTATAACATGCACTTTTGGGTAATGCAAGTACTTTTCCTGTAAAATTCATCTTTTTTCCTGTTTTAGCTCACCTGGATTACTTGTCTCTCCAGATGATGCGTCCCTTGGACAAATCGTATGGGGACAGTTCCAAAGTAACCCTGTCGCCGGGCAGAATACGGATAAAGTTCTGACGCAGCTTGCCGCTGATATGCGCAAGTACCCTGTGCCCATTCTCCAGTTCCACCTGGAACATGGTATTGGGCAGCTTCTCCACCACAGTACCTTCGATTTCGATTACATCGCTCTTGGACATATACGCTCTCCTTTCAAGGCCCCGCCCCGGCCAATCCTTGCGCTCCCTAACTTGCGCTGCAGAATTACCTGGTGGCCAAATACTGTTTTATGGCATATTTGATCTCATGATCAAATACTGTTTCTTTCATTAATAAGCGGTTTAAGATACTCTGATCCACCGTTTCATTTATAATCTGGATATGCCTGCGGTTCTTTTTTTTGGGATGGGCCACATTGCGCAGACGACCATCACAAAGATAAACATATGCCTCATCCTCACCTACGATGACATATAACTCCCCTGCATCATGGCCCGCTCTGGCCGTTGCAAAATGTCCTGTCATAGCTTTTCCCCTTATTATTCACATCCACGCCGGCACCCGGTTCGAACAAATTAACCGCTGCGGAACTATTTAATACAGTGTCAATATTTCCGGCTCCCCGTCCGTGATGAGAATCGTATTCTCATAGTGGGCCGACAGGGAACCGTCTTCTGTCACCACAGTCCAATCGTCGTCCAGCCACACCACGTCCGCGCCGCCCATATTGATCATGGGCTCGATAGCCAGGGTCATACCTGCCCGGAGCTTGGGACCCCTGCGCCGCTGGGCAAAATTGGGGATCTGGGGATCCTCATGCAGCGCAGTGCCGATCCCGTGTCCCACCAGTTCCCGCACAATGCCATACCCGAAGGAAGTGGCATAGGCATCAATGGCATTGGAAATGTCAAATAGATAATTGCCCGCTTTTGCATTCTTTATTCCTTCAAAAAAGCACTGCTTAGTCACGTCTATCAGCTGCTGCGCCTGAGGACTGATCTTTCCGACCGCATGTGTGCGGGCGGCATCGGAATGATACCCCTTATAAATCAACCCCGCGTCCAGGCTGACAATGTCGCCCTCCTGCAAAATGCGGTGTTTGTTGGGTATCCCATGCACCACCTCGTCATTGACCGACACACAGATGGAGGCAGGATACCTGTGATAATTCTTAAAATTGGGAATACACCCCATCTTTCGGATAAGGCCATCGCCCAGAATGTCAATATCCTTGGTGGACATGCCGGGCCTTATGGCCTCCTCCATCTCCTTGTGTACGATGGACAGAAGCCTGCAGGACTCCCGCATCAATTCTATCTCTCTCTCCGATTTAACCGTTATCGCCATACCGACTATCCTCTTTCCATGCCTTACCTATACTCACGAACGGTTGGATTTTTCGATCCTGCTGCGTCATCAATCCAAAATAGAAACAATTGCCCCAAAAACATCTTTCATATCCACCGTGCCATCCACCGTCCTGAGCACACCTTTGGCGGTGTAGAAATCGATCAGGGGCTGGGTCTGATCATGATATACCTTCAGGCGGTTCTGCACGGTCTCCGGCTTGTCGTCGTCGCGCAGCACCAGGGACTGACCGCAATTGTCACAGACACCCTCCTGCTTGGGGGGAATATGCTCCACATGGTAGGTTGCGCCGCAGGACAGACATGCCCTTCTGCCGGACATCCTCTTTACGATGTTCTCGTCAGGCACATCCACATTGATGGCATAGTCAATCTCCTCTCCCAGCTCCGCCAGCGCTTTGTCCAGCACCTGTGCCTGGGGTATGGTGCGGGGAAAACCATCCAGCACATAGCCATTCTTACAATCTTCCTGGGCCACCCGATCCAGCAGAATCTTCACCGTCAATTCATCGGGCACCAGCAGCCCCTGATCCATGTACTTCTTGGCCTCCATTCCCAGCTGTGTGCCGTTCTTGATATTGGCCCTGAAAATATCTCCCGTGGATACATGAGGAATCTGATACTTCTCAGCAATCATCTTAGCCTGTGTGCCCTTGCCTGCGCCAGGCGCGCCTAACATTATAATCTTCATATTAACCTCTTTCCGCCGTATACCCGACTATTCGATTTGCCTTCATAACATTACTATTTTACCTAGTTCACTCAGTGATTGCAACATCTAATTTATATTAAAAGTTAATTTCTCGGTGAGGTTCTTGTAAACGGAGTTCTGAGACCAGAGCATCCCTCGCCTGCATCCTTTGAACAAGATAAAAAAGACGCCCTCTATGATCAAAAATCATGGGAAAGCGCCTTTCCTGCTCCGATTAATCGTTCAAAAAGCCCTTATAGTTGCGCACCAGCATCTGGGACTCCACCTGCTTCATGGTCTCCAGAATAACGCTGACAATAATAATCAGGCTGGTTCCACCAAAAGAAATGTGTGCGCCGAACAGGCCGCTGAAAATATACGGCAGTATGGCGATAATAACCAGTCCCACGGCTCCGATAAAGATCAGATAATTCAGCACCTTGGTCAGGTAATCGCTGGTAGGCTTGCCCGGTCTGATACCAGGAATAAAGCCGCCCTGCCTCTTCATATTATCCGCCACCATCAACGGATTGAAGGTGATGGAGGTATAGAAGTACGCAAAGAAAATTATCAACAGGATATATACCAGCATACCGATGGTATATATCGGCTGACTGGGATTGCACCAGTAATTCTGATTCAGCCCCTTTAGTATCTCTCCCCAAAAGCCCGTTCCCTGATAACCTGCAAAGTTACAGATAATGATCGGCGTCTGCATGATGGAAGAGGCAAAGATCACCGGGATCACGCCGGACGTATTGACCTTCAGCGGAATATTGGATGTCTGCCCGCCAACCATCTTCCTGCCCTGCACCTTTTTTGCATACTGAACAGGAATCTTACGCACACCTGCATTCAACACAATAACCAATACAACCATCAAAATGATAATCAATATGATGACACAGGCTGACAACACGGCTGTGGCCGGTGCGCTGCTGAACTTGCCAAATACAAACTGATCAAACAGATTGGCCAGATCCTGAGGCAGCCTGGACACAATGTTTATGACCAGCACAATGGAAATGCCGTTGCCGATTCCCTTCTCGGTGATCCGCTCACCCACCCACATCATAAAAGCGCTGCCTGCGGTAAGCGCGGCAATACATGTGATCACATTGAGCGCATTGTATGTTGTCAGCAAGCCCTGTCTGCCGAAACCGATAGACATCGCGGTAGCCTGTACCACGGCCAAGACCACTGTCACATACCTGGTAATGGATGCAATTTTCTTTCTTCCATCCTCGCCGTCCCGCTGCATCTCCTCCAGCTTGGGAATAGCGATGGTCAAAAGCTGCATAATGATGGAGGATGTAATATAAGGACTGATATTCAGGGCCAGGATAGACATATTGATAAATGATCCGCCCGTTATCGCGTCAAAGAAACTAAATGCATCACCTGTCTGCTGAGCAAACCATTCTGAGAAAAAGGAGCTGTTCACGCCCGGCACAGGCAGCTGTGATCCCAGACGGATCACAACCAGCATTGCCAGCGTAAAAAGAATCTTGGTCCTTATCTCTTTAATTTTGAATGCATTCTTTAAGGTTGTTAGCATCAGATCACCTCAGCAGTTCCACCAAGTGCCTCAATCTTCTCCTTTGCGGATGCGCTGAATGCGTTTAC
>CAMWTF010000059.1 GCA_947177105.1 uncultured Lachnospiraceae bacterium
TTCTCCTCGTTGTAACGATTAGTTTCATGGCGGTCCATTTCATTGGGGGTTTCGAGCAGCTTGTAGTCCTTTACATAGGCTGTGGCAGCTTCCAGCAGGGGATCGCTGCTGGGAGTGAAGGTGTTGCCGGCATCGTCCACCGCCATCAGATAGCGCAGCCAACCCGCATATACCAGAGGGATTAACTTTAAGCTTGCCACATCCAGATCCGGGCGCTTTTGATATGCCTTGATGGTTTCACCGAAACGGATGGCCAGCTTCTGTGAGGTGTCGGTGGCAATGCGCTGGGGAGCGTCGGGCATAAAGGGGTTGGGGATACGGACATTAACCACGGTGTCAATGAACTCTCTGGGATCCAGGATGCCGGGATCCACCACCACGGGCAGTCCCTCCCGATAGCCAATAATCTCCACAAAGCGCTTCAGCAGCGGATTTTTCATCTCCTCGGACACCAGGGTATAGCCCAGCAGGCAGCCATAGATGGCGAGAGTGGTGTGCAGGGGATTTAAGCAGGTGCAGACCTTCATTTTTTCCACCTTATCCACGATCTCCCGCTGGGTGAAGATTACGCCGCCTTTTTCCAGCGCAGGCCGTCCGTTGGGAAAATGATCCTCAATCACCAGATACTCACATTCCTCCGCGTTGACAAAGGGGGCTACATAAGTGTTCTTGCTGGTGATGGCAGCTTCAAGGCCCTGGATGCCGTCCTGGTTTAGCAGGGCTTCCACTTTGGCGTCAGGTCTGGGGGTGATTTTGTCGATCATGGACCAGGGGTAGGACACGCTCTGGGGATCTCTCACATAGACGGCAAAACCTGTCTCCGCTAGCCCGTTTTCACACCAGGCATCGGCAAAAGCCCACACGGCGGCGGCCAGCTTGTCCCCATTGTGGGAGCAGTTGTCCATGCTGACCATGGCGATGGGTTTTTTGCCGCTGACATAGCGGTGGTAGAGCAGGGATACCACCTTGCCCAGATAGCTGTCAGGAGCCTGTGGGCCATGGGCATAATCGGCTGCTATTGCAGGCAGCACATTGCCCTTGGCATCCGTCAGGGCGTAGCCCTTCTCTGTGATGGTAAAGCTGGCCATCTGCAGAGACGGGGCGGCAAAGATTTGTTTTAACCGATCATACTGAGCCTGGTTGGCGCTGTCCAGCACCAGGGATTCGGTAATACTGCCTACGATGGTCTTTTCCACCGTGTTGTCCGCTTTCAGGGTAGCCAGGATGGACAGGTTGTCGTGGGGCCAATACATTTTTTCGATGATCTCGTAGTCAAAGCCCTCCACGGCGATGAGGCCGGTGTCCGCTATACCCTGGTTTAACAGGCTCTGGAGTACGTTGCACTGGAAGGCCCGGAAGATATTGCCTGCTCCGAAGTGAATCCAGGCGGGAGCGGCGTCCGTGGCGTCTTTTACCTTGTCATAGTCAAATTCCGGGAGGCGGTAGCCGGCCTGGAGGAAGGCTTCCCGCTGCTCCTGAATACTTTTTCTTGTCAGTTCCATTTTTATTTCTCCTATTTAGAGTTCCGCATGTGTCCTTATTATTTATGCTGCTTTTCGATAGCCTCCCACAATCCGTTCAGATACGCAGCCCCCAGCGCTCTGTCGTACAGGCCGTAACCGGGCATGGCCACCTCGTCCCAGATCATGCGTCCGTGGTCGGGACGGATGGGGCCTGTAAAGCCGATGTCGTACAATGCCAGCATGATCTCGTACATGTCGAATGTGCCGTCGCTGGATAAGTGGGCGGACTCCTCAAAATCCGTGGGGGAGTTGAACTTCAGGTTCCTCACATGGGCAAAGTGGACGCGGCCCTTCAAGGAGCGGATCATATCCGGCAGATCGTTTTCCAGATTGGTGCCGTAGGAGCCGGAGCAGAAGGTCACACCGTTGTGAGGGTTGTCCACCATCTGCATCATCCGCAGGATGTTGGCCTTGTTGATGATGATGCGGGGCAGGCCGAACACGCTCCAGGCAGGATCATCCGGGTGGATGGCCATGTTGATGTCGTATTTGTCACAGGTGGGCATGATGCGTTCCAGAAAGTATTTCAGATTGGCAAAAAGCTTCTCATCGTCCACATCCTTGTACATCTCAAACAGATCCTTGATCCGGGCCATGCGCTCCGGCTCCCAGCCGGGCATCACTGTGCCGTTGGTGTCCCCCGCAATGGACGCAAACATTTTTTCCGGATCCAGGGCATCTACAGCCTCCTGGGTGTAAGCCAGCACCGTGGAACCGTCGGGCCGCATCCGGGCCAACTCCGTCCGGGTCCAGTCAAAGACGGGCATGAAATTGTAGCATACCATATGGATGCCTGCCTGCCCCAGCCGCTCCAGGGTGGTAATATAATTGTCAATATACTGCTCCCTGTCCGGTGTGCCCACCTTGATGGCGTCGTGGATATTCACACTCTCGATGCCAGCCAGTTCAAGGCCCGCATCCTCGATCTCCTTTTTCAGGGCCAGGATGTCCTCCATCTCCCAGGCTTCTCCGGGAGCCGTTCCGTACAGGGTGGAGATCACTCCGGTCACACCCGGGATCTGGCGAATCTGTTTCAGAGTTACCGTGTCGTACTTGCTGCCGTACCAGCGCAATGTCATCTGCATAGATATGCCCTCCTGATAAATATTCTGTAGTTTTCCCCCGAAAAATGCTTTTCTATGTGCCTGATATATCTGCTATCCGTGGGCGACTACTCTTGTGATGATAGGTATTGTTGTCTACATTATAAAGCACACGCAAATGCAATAAAAGTCTATAAGTTGCTTGAAAAAGTGTAAAAATTGCTCTATTATAGTGAATGGAATACTCTGAAATACGATTTGTTTTACAAAAATATCCTTTACGATACAGTACTTGCAGGCCAAGGGAGGAAGAAGTATGCAGGAAATCAAACGGCATCAACTGGAAGCCACGGATGAGCGGCAGTATATGATCCAGGAAGGCTATGAGGTCTATGAGAAGCAGGGGGCGCCGCTGGGAGCCATCGCCTTCCACTACCACAGTTTTTATGAAATTATCTATGTGTTGGAGGGGGAGTATTCTTCCATGCTGGAAAATCAGACTTACCATATGAAAAAGGGAGATTTTCTGCTCATCGACTGCAATGTGATGCACAAATACCATTTTATCGAAAAAAAACATGATTCTTCCCGGCGCATCATTCTATGGGTGACCAGGGAGATGCTTCAAAACCTGTCCAAGGAGGGGCTGGATCTGAGCGCCTGTTTCCGGGTACAGGGTTCCTGCGCCTACCATTTCCCCATCTATTACGAGGAGATGCTGAGAGGGTATTTATTGAAACTGGTGATGGCGGAACTGCCGGACGTGCCCTCGGCGGCGGCCAAACAGGTGCTGGATGGGGGGTATCTCACCCTGTTTTTCGGTTATTTGAACGTGTTGTGTCTGCGCCGGGAGTATGGTTTTTCGCGGGAAGATATGGTGTTCCATCCCATGGTGGAGCAGGTGGCCGACTATATTGACCTACACATAACCGAGGGAATTTCCGTGGAGGAGCTGGCAGACCATGTGCATATGAGCAAATACCATTTTTTGCGCAAGTTTAAGGAGCAAACGGGGGTGACGGTTCACAACTTTGTGCTGAACAAGCGCCTGATCCACGCCAGCGAGGAACTGCTGCAGGGTAAAAGCCTGACGGAAACATGGCAGAATGCAGGATTTACGGATTATTCCTCTTTTCTGCGGAATTTCAAGAAAGCCTTCGGAGTCTCTCCGGGGAGATATCGGGAGCAGATACCGCAGCTGCTGGTTCTTTGAAAAAGAATATGGACAATTCAAATAGAATATTGTAGAATATAAGCGGTACTGTATTAGGCGAATATTCTTATAAAAGCTCTGGCTTTTATAGTGTGGATGGACATCCGGCCGTTTTCTGCCGCAGGCATGGTCGCATGGTCATGGTTTACAGAACAATGGATTTATAATTTAGAAGGAGAGCGACATATGACGACGAAGGAATGCTATGAATTGATGGGAGCGGATTATGAGGATGTAATGGGACGCCTGATGATGGAAAAGCTGGTCAAAAAGTTCCTGTACAAATTCGCGGATGCCAAGGATATGGAGGAATTGAAGTCCTCCCTGGAGGCGAAGGATTATGACACGGCTTTCCGCATGGCTCATAATTTAAAGGGTGTGTGTGCCAATTTGAGCATCACCAGGCTTGGCGCATCCAGTTCCGCGCTGTGTGAGGAACTGAGGGATGGCAACTACACCGACAAGGTGGAACCCTTGCTGGCTGAGGTTCTGGCGGATTATGATGCAACGCTGGCGGCCATCAGACAGCTGCAGGCGTCAGAAGGTTGATTATTAAAGTAATGCCCAGAGAATTTCAGGACGCCGAAGCGGCCAGAAATTGCTCTGCCGGGATTGGCATTGTCAGGGAGGCGGCGGAACTTAGAACAGCAGCCTCTCTGACAATGCCCAGAGAATTTCAGGACGCCGAAGCGGCCAGAAATTGCTCTGCCGGGATTGGCATTGTCAGGGAGGCGGCGGAACTTAGAATAAGAAGAAAGGATTAAAAAGGGAGTATGAGCAACACGGTTTTGGTAGTGGACGATATGGAGATCAACAGAGATATTCTGACGGAGATTCTGGGTGAAGAGTACCGGGTGGAGACGGCGGAAGATGGCCGAAGAGCTTTGGAAATGATCGAGGAGAGGCAGGATGAGCTGGCGGTGGTGCTGCTGGATCTGATGATGCCGGAAGTGGACGGTTTTGCGGTGCTGGAGGTGATGCAGGAGAAGGGATGGATTGAAAGGATCCCGGTGCTCATCATCAGCGGCGAGACTTCTGTAAAGGCGGAGAGAAAATGCTTTGACTATCACATTTCCGATTTTATTCGCAAGCCTTTCGATAATGCCCTGGTGAAAAAGAGGGTGCGGAACGTGGTGAACCTTTTCCAGTACCAGCGGAATCTGGAGGATAAGGTGCAGGAGCAGACCAAGACGCTGCGGGAACAGAATGAACTGCTGAGACTTCAGGCCGACAGGCTGAAGAAGAGCAACACCAATATTATTGAGATTTTGGGTACTGTGGTGGAGTACCGTGATTTTGAGAGCGGCGAGCATATCAACCGTGTCAAGGGATATACCCGGATACTGGCGGAGCGTCTGGCGGCAGAGTATCCGGAGTATGGGCTGGATCAGGAGATGATTGATGTCATCGTGTCGGCAAGCGCGCTGCATGACGTGGGCAAGATCGCCATCCCCGACAATATCCTGCTCAAGCCGGGTAAGCTCACCAATGAGGAGTTTGCCTGCATGAAGACTCACACTACCAGGGGAGGCGAGATTCTGCAGAACATTCGGAACGCCTGGGATGAAGAGTACGGCAAGATCAGTTATCAGATCTGCCGTCATCACCATGAGAAGTTTGACGGACGCGGATACCCGGACGGGCTGGCAGGAGACGATATCCCCATTGCCGCCCAGATCGTATCCATTGCGGATGTATATGACGCGCTGGTCAACGAGCGGGTCTATAAGGATGCTTTTCCCAAGGAAGAGGCATTCCGCATGATCACGGAAGGGGAATGCGGCAAGTTCAATCCCAAACTGCTGGAGTGTTTCCGCATAGAGCGCAAGGCTTTTGAGGAACTGAAAATATCCTATGATCATAAGGAAAATACGGAGTGCTAGAAGCGTGAAAAGAGGGGGAGTCTCCTGCCGGGGTCAGCCCTTCTTTTGTTTCTTAAGAAATGCATAATGCTGTTGATTTCACAGAAGGATATCGTTTATACTGGGAATAAAATGTGGTATGCTATAGCAAAAAAATATTGGCGATGTTTGAGGGTATGAAAATGGATGGGTTCAAAATAGAACAGAACAGGCAGGCGGAGCTTGCCTATGATAAGGTAAAAGAAGTGTTGTGGGAAGTAAGAAATGTGGTAAAGGGGAAGGATGAATGCGTGGAGAAGGCATTTTCTGCCATTCTGGCAGGGGGTCATATCCTGATCGAAGATGTGCCCGGAGTGGGCAAAACCACCCTGGCAGTGGCCTTTTCTCATGCCATGGCGCTGGAAAATCACAGGGTGCAGTTTACCCCGGATGTACAGCCGTCGGACATATTGGGGTTTTCCATGTACTACAAGGACACAGGTACTTTTGCCTACCATCCCGGTCCTGTCATGTGCAATCTTTTCCTGGCGGACGAGATCAACCGTACTTCCCCCAAGACCCAGTCGGCGCTGTTGGAGGTCATGGAGGAGGGCTGTGTGACTGTGGACGGCGAGAGCCACCCGGTGCCTGCTCCCTTTATCGTGATGGCAACCCAGAATCCCAAGGGCAGTGCAGGTACGCAGCTGCTGCCGGATTCCCAGCTGGATCGCTTTATGATCAGTATGCACATGGGCTATCCGGATATGAATGACGAAATCGAGATCGCAAAGGGCAGGAGCCAGCGCATCCGTCCCCAGGAGATTCAGCAGGTGCTTACGGCTGCGGAACTGCAGACGCTGCAGGGCATGGTGGAGCGGGTATTCATACATGACAATATCTATAAATATATCGTGCGCCTGGTAGAGGCCACCCGTCAAAACAGCTATGTAGAGCTGGGGGTCAGCCCACGGGGAACCATCGCCTGTACCCGTATGGCCAGGGCCAGAGCCTTTATACAGGGCAGGAGTTATGTGATTCCCGAGGATGTGGCGGCTGTATTCCCGGATGTGGCGGGACACCGGATCCAGCTGGGCACCAGGGCCAGGGTGGCCCGTGTGACGGCGGACGCCGTGCTGGGACAGATTTTGCAGCAGGAAAAACAGCCGGTTTCCTATATGAAAAATCAGGGGGAACTATGATCCGTTATTTTTTCGGACTGCTTCTGGCAGCGGCAAGCCTTTATGTTGCATCCCTATACGAAAGCACTGCGATTGCACTGCTTAGCTTTGTACATGTTTTTCTGATGTTGCTTTCTCTTGTATTTCTGCTGTATGAAAAAAAGAGCCTGCAGGTTACTTTGGACATGCTGCCCGCTGTGGCGGACCAGAGAGAGCCCATCTATATCCGGCTTTTTGCAAAGCACAAATACCGGGGATGTTATGGCAGGATAAAGGTGCAGGTGGCAGTGAGCCGGGAAGGAGAAGGGAGCATAAAGAACTCGGGAGCAAAGCGCTCTGGAGCAAAGCGTTTCCGAGCAAAGCGCTCCCGAGCGCTTTGCTCCTGCAGGTGGCTGCAGGTGGAAAGCGGTTTCAGAGGAGCAAGAGAACAGGAGGTGTCCGGTTTTCTGGCAATTGGGGATCCGGGCAGCTATGAGGTCTGGCTGAGGCAGGTGAAGATTTATGATATGACAGGGCTGTTCTGCATGAAGTACCGCAGGGAGATCAACGGAGAGCGGGCGCTTCTGGCGGTACTGCCCAAAATCTATCCCATGGGGATTTTTCTCTCCGAGGCTGTCCGCAGCTTTGTGGGAGATGCGGAAGTATATGACTCTCTGCGCAGGGGGACGGATGCCAGTGAAACCTTGAAGCTGCGTCCCTTTCAGAACGGGGATGAAATGCGGAATATCCACTGGAAACTCAGCGCCAAGGAGGGCGAGCTGGTGGTCAGGGAAAACAGTATGCCCAAGGGCTGTCCGGTGGCAGTGCTGGTGGAGACTGCCGGGGGCGTTAGGGAGACCCGGGTGCAGTGTGCGGCCAGTCTGTCCTTTTGCCTGATGGACCAGGAGTGTCCCCATTATATGGCCTGGTACAGCAGCCGCCTGCAGGATATGGTACGGGTGCGGGTGGATGACGAGGAGAGTTTTTATGAGGCTCTGTTGTACCTTCTGCGGGAGGGCGGAGCCAACAGAGCTGTGGATATACAAGAGCTTTACCGGGAAAAATACAGTGGCGAGCCTCTGCTGCACTGGATCCGGGTGGGGGACGGCCCCAGCATTCAGGTGGACAACCAGGAGACATTACATTTGAAGGCATCCACGCTGGAGAAGGAATTGAGTGAAATGGAGTTGTTGTTGTGAGGAGAGTGATATGGTGGGCAAAAGGCCACGGGTCAGCTGGCAGAAAAGCCAGAATGCCGGAAAAACGCAGAACAGGCGTCTGACAGGATGGATGCTGGCACTGTATATTCTATATGCGGCAGTGCTGAGCATGGTGCTTCTTTTTGCTGTGTCTCGGATGGCCGAGGATCGGTTTGGACCGCTGCTTCGGGCGGGAGAGTCAGGGTGTCTTAAGGTGGCAGTGCTGGCAATACCGGTGACTCTTGTCTGGAATGAGGCGCTGCATAGCCTGAGAAAGCCCAGACTGCGCCTGGTGGGAAGTCTGGCGCTGCTGTCGGCAGCCTTGCTTGGCCTCTGCTATCATTACCGGGATCAGGCAGAGGAATTGACCAGAGGATTCTATGGACTGGGTCAGCGTTATCTGGATGCCTGGAACCGCTATTTCCTGACTTCCCTGAAGATAGATCAGGCGCTTCAGGGCAGTGAGACGGAGGAGCAGCTGGCTTGGGCGCTGCTGCTCACTGTGGCGATGATACTTTTGCAGACATTCTCCGCCCTGCTGCGGAAAAGATCTGTGCTGCTCCTTTTGCCGGCGGCCGTGCTGGCGGCGGAAATGGCGGTAGGGCTGACTCCGGAGTGGCCGGGCATGGCCTGTATGTTTGCCGCAGGTGTGTTGGGGCTGTATCTGGACTGTCACAGAAAGTTCCAGCCGGTTCCGGCGCTGGCGCTGGCAGGGTTGTTGGTTCTGCTGCTGCCGTTGACCGCTGCGGCGCTGAAGGGGCCGGCATCTCAGGTAAGCCTGACCCATGATCGGCTGCAGGCTTTTCAGCACCGGGTGGAGCGGGGGATTCGTGATTACGACTGGCAAGCCCTGCTGGCGCTCCGCCGGGATGGGCGGCTGAACAACCAGAAGCCTGAGTATACGCACCGAGAGGTGATGACTGTTACAGTCAGTGAAATGCCTGCCGATAATCTGTATCTTCGAGGCTATTATGGAGCGGAATATCAGAAAGGCTCCTGGGATACAGGAAAGAAGGAATTTGACAGGGCCTGCCGCCGATATGGCATAGGCGGCAAAGAGGCAGCCCGGCTGCTGGCCGGGTTAAAAGGCTCAGACCGGGGGGCCGTCTCTGTCTCCCGAGTAGAGTATGAACTGGAATATACAGGGCAGCGCAGCAGCTTGGCCTATCTGCCCTATGGGGCTGATCTGGAGACAGTCCAGGGCTATTGCCAAGTCAGCGGGGATTATCTGGCGGAGAAGGCCAGGGGTCTGAAAAGCCTGACTTTTGAGGGACACGCCCCCGGCAGTCTGGTTTTGAACGATATGGGTGTATGGGATTCGGATGTACAAAGCTTTTATTCGTGGTATAATGAGTTCGTGATGGAGCATTATCTGGCGGTTCCTGGGGAAATGCAGGAACTGACCGGAACAGTCAGTATGATAACGCAGTCTGATGCCTGCAAAACAGCCCAGAAAGAATTAATGGATGAAGATGTGACCGGGCGGAATTTGGCCCGGCTGATGCTGGGTAATCTGGTGGCACAGGAATTGAAAAGCCATGCCCGCTACAATCTGGATCCCGGCAGCCTGCCCAGAGGCGTGGATCCGGTGGAGTATTTTCTGGGTGAGAACAGGCAAGGCTACTGTATGCATTTCGCCACTGCCGGAGCGTTGATTCTGCGGCAGCTGGGAGTGCCGGCCAGGTTTGTGTCCGGCTATGTGGCGAAACCCAACGAGTTTTTGCGGACTTCGAGTGGCTACAGGGCCAGTGTGAAGGATGATGCCGCCCATGCCTGGGTGGAGATCTGGCTGGAGCAGGTGGGCTGGGTACCGGTGGAGATGACACCTGGTTATGGGGAGACGGGGACAGTCCTTTCAGCCCAGGGGCAGCAGGAGATTGTTCTGCCGCCTATAGAACAGAAACCTTCCGAAAGCATGGAAAGGCAGGAGGCGGAAGTATCGCCGGTTCCTTCTTCTGCGCCGCAGAATCAGCCCCAGGAAAAGGAAGGCGGGCCGAATGCTCCGGGAATGGCAGATCCGGGGATTTTGGCTGTATGTTTTGGGAGCACGGGCAATCCCGGTGGAACGGATATGCCGGAGGGATTTTGCGTTGCTGGGTAAGGCGGCTTGGACATTTTTGGTCAGTACGGCAG
>CAMWTF010000060.1 GCA_947177105.1 uncultured Lachnospiraceae bacterium
GTTCTATTCTGCATTCTTCTGTTCTTCTGCATGGCGGTTCCTCCTCTCGTCAATGGCTTTCTTTTTGGCAACGGGTAGATCATACCATAAATTTTCGGAATTGGCAAGGGGCAGTTCACTCGGAACTGCCCCCCTTTTAACTCTTGAATGGTTACTTTTCACAGAGCAGCCCGCCAGGAACGCTCTAGGCAGATAATCATTCCTATACTGACACACTCTAACTCTGCCTCTAATATCACCTTTTCATACAGACGCAGATATGGACTCCCTGGCCTCCTCATATTCAAGCTCCGTATAGCCCAGATCCAAAATCGTCTGCTTATCAAACTCTTTTTTTATCATTCTGCAAATTGCCTGCCTTTTTCCTTCCTTTATTCCCGCTGCCTTGCCTTCCTTCATGCCGACTTCCTTGCCCTCTTTTATTCCCGCTGCCTTTGCCTCGCTCATGTATTTCTCCATGATCTCACACATTGCGGCTACACCTCCTTCTTCCTCTTTCAAATAATACATGCGGGAGGATAATTTGGGAAAACGCGGGTCATGCACCTCCTGCTGCATAAAGCACCGCATGAGATCCGCTATTTCTGTCCCGTCATCAATACATGTGTTGACAAATACCTCCTGTAGACCATCATCAACCGGTTCCCCATTCTCCCGGATTACCTTATCGATATGATAGATCGTCCTTCCATAGCCAAGAAAATCCCTCTCCGAAATATACACAATGATCACCCGGGGCACATTCTCAAACCGCTCGCCGGGTTCCGTGTTTTTGGTAACAATGCTCGCGGCATTATACCTGGCCCTCTTTAAATGGTCATCAGAATGAGCGCGCTGTACCTCGATATTGCACTTTGCGCCATCACCAAGAATGCATAAAGCATCCAGCCTTACCGACCGCCCATAGATATTTTTCAGACTCCGCTGAACAATCACTTCCTCAACGATCAACGCCTTGTCTTCCAGGATCGTCCTCAGAATCTCCTGGCACACCTCTTTGTCATCGGCGAGTACCTCAAAAAATACATCGTCAATGGGGCGAAAGCCCTCCACCCTTTCTTTCTTTTCTTCAAATGTCATCCTTTTCCTCCCTTTCCCTGCTACAGCAGCATCTTTTATCTATATTTACAAGGGAAAGATAAGGACTATGAGCCTGTTTTGCTTATATAGACGGCTTGTTGCTGCCGTACCAGAAGTACTTACTTAGCGATATGCGTCTATACAGATTTAACGCGCCACTATCGGATACCAGACATATCCGGGAAAGTGTATCTCCATAATTATTATATACCACATTTCTGGCCAAAAATCAACAGGAATGGAAATATACTCCTACAATTGTCCACACTCAAAAAAAATCCGGGGGCATACGATGCCACCCGAATTTTTCTCAAAACATTCCCGCCCCCGGATTTGGCGGGGATTGCGAAAATATTACACATAATACTGGGCCTGGGCATTCCAAAGTTCACTGTACTTGCCGCCCCGGGCCAGCAGCCCTTCATGGCTGCCCTTCTCGATCACCTGTCCCTGATGGAACACAGCGATCTCGTCGCAGAACCGGCAGGAGGAAAGCCTGTGGCTGATATAGATAGCCGTCTTGTCTTCCACGATGTCATTCAGACGGGTATATACCTCGTACTCCGACATGGGGTCCAGTGCCGCTGTAGGCTCATCCAGTACAAGAAAAGGCGCGTCCCGGTAAAGGCTTCTGGCGATGGCCAGCTTCTGTTCCTCACCGCCGGAGACCTGGATACCCTCATTGGCATCTTCGTGCTGATACAAACGCGTCTCCAGTCCCTTGACCGCTTTGGTCCGAAACCACTCTTCCAGCCCCGCTTTCTCCAAACACTCCATCGCCCGGGCCTTATCATAATGCAGACTGGCCGCTATATTTTCCCCCAGAGACGCATCCAGCAGCTGGAAATCCTGGAACACCACGGAAAACACGGACATGTACTCCTGATAATCATATTTTCTGATATCAATACCGTTCAGCAGGATCTCCCCTTTTGTGGGATCATAGAGTCTGCACAGCAGCTTGATAAAAGTGGTCTTGCCGGAGCCGTTCTGCCCCACCACGGCCAGCTTCTCCCCCACCTTGAATTTCATATTTACATGGCTAAGCGCATACTCCTGGCTGCCCGGATACCGGAAACTCACATCTCTAAACTCCACCTCATACTGCCGGTCGCTTCTCTTCTCCACCGTCAGGCTTCCCTGATACATCTCGTTAGGGATATCCAGATAGTCCAGCACCTGCTTCAAAAACGCGGTATTTCCCCGAATCTCCGCGCTTATTGACATCAGTTCGGAAAAACCGCCTGCCAGGGACGACAGCGCTCCCACATACTGGGTCACGCTGCCCACGCCGAAAGCGCCATACCAGGCTTTCAGGCACACATACAGATAGACCAGGCCCATCATCATCTGGGACAGCATCTCCGTGATACCGTTAATAATTCCCAATATCCCTCTGTTCAGTTTTACGAATACACCGTCCCCGGTCCAACTGTTATTAGCTGCATCTACCTCCTGGCCATAGAGATCCTGCCTGTACATCCTCACATCCAGAGCCCGCTTTTCCTCCGTGTACAGCAGATTCCCGTAAAAGCTAAAAAATCGGTTCCCCGATCTGCCCGCTTCCGCCGCCGCGTTCCAGGCCCTTATACTTTTGTCCGCCAGCAGGGGTGAAATCACCAGCACCGCCAAGATTCCGCCCACGGCCAGAACCAGCCCCGCCTTTAGCAGGGGGAGATTCTGTGCCTGGGGCTTAACCGGCAGAACAAACAGAGATACCGACAGAGCCACGCCGCCGGCCACCTTAAAGAAAGCCCCGGCCAGCCTGGGCAGCAGACTGGTGAAATTAGGGATGCCATGTCCGCTGAAATTCGATGTCTGTAAAATCTGCACCAACTGGTCGGAATACCTGGTGTCATCCGCTTTGGAAAAGTCCATATCCAGAGCTTTCTGCCCATAGATCCAGTTCAGCCAGAAGCTCCTCATCCCGTACCCTGCCTCCTCCAAACGCCGAAGAAGCGAACTGATCACCCCCAGCGCAGCCGTCAGACCCAGAATCAGCAGTACCCACCAGGCCAGCACCTCCGGCCTGCGGGCCGCAGTCAGTTCATTTAGGAATCTTGCGGAGCAGTACAACGTCACATATGGGGATATGGCCCACAGAATCTGCGCCGCAAACCGAACCGCGAAAAATCCCGGTTTTGCCTTGGTACACATCTTAAAAACTCTCTTATTGATCTGCCAGGTCTGTTTCCAGGAAAACTGGTCTTTCCTTTTACGCATCCTCTCCGGCCTCCTCTTCTCTGTAATATTTGCTCTGTATGCGAAACAACTGCGCGTATCTGCCCCCCAGCGACATCAGCTGCTCATGGGTACCCTCCTCCCGGATACCCCCATCCTCCAGCAGGATCACCCGATCGCAAAAGCGGGTGCTGGCCAGCCGGTGGGAAATATACACGCTGGTGCGCCCCTGGGCCAGTTCATTGTAGCGTTCATACACATCCTGCTCCGCCAGGGCGTCCAGCGCCGCCGTGGGCTCGTCCAGAATCAGTATCGGCGCCTCCTTATACAGCATCCGGGCCATCATCAGCCGCTGGGACTCTCCGCCGGAAAGTTCCACCGCCTCCGGATATACCTTTTTCTCCAGCTTGGCATCCAGTCCCCCGGGCAGACGCTCTATGCGCTCTTTGATCCCTGCCCGCTCCAGACAGGACCATACCTTTTCGAGGTCCGGCGAAGTACACTGAGCCACATTGTCCGCAATGGAGCCTCCCAAAATGTAAAAATCCTGAAACACGGCGGCAAACAGCCTGTAATACTCCCGGCGGTTATACTCCCGGATATCCACCCCATTAAGCAGTACGGTTCCCTGGTCAGGATCCAGAAAACCGCAGAGCAGTTTGATCAGCGTAGTCTTGCCTGCGCCGTTTACACCCACCACCGCCAGCTTCTCCCCCGGCCTGATCTTTAAGTTAAAATGTTCCAGCACCGGTTTTTCGCCCGTGGGATACTGATAAGTCACATCCCGCAGTTCCAACTGATACTTTGCCCCGGCATCCAGAGCCGGTTCTCTTCCTCCCTCCATTCTGAAGGGTTCCGGGAACTCGCAGAACTCCCGTATCATGGAGATTTCGATACTCTGCCGGTGCAGAGTAGTAAAACCGCCAAGGATTCCCGTGATCCAGGCGGTAAAGCCCGTCACTGCCGTAAAATACAATAGAAATTCCCCGGCGGAGAGATTGCCCTGTAAAGTGATGGCGAGCAGGTAAGCGTAGGCAATGCCATTGCGCAGAATATCCAAAGCCAGGCTGGCCAGGTCTGCCGCAATATTGTTTTTTGTACGTCGTTTCTGTATATCCTCCGCCAGCTTGCGGTACTTGGCGTACATCCCCTCCAGCCACTGCCTCATGCCGAAAATCCGCACGTCCTTGGCAAGCTTGGGATTGCGGGTGGCATTGAATACCCAAAAAGCTCCCCTGGTGGGCCTGGATGCCTCCTCCTGGAGACGATAATCCCTCTGGACAAAGCAATAAGTGATTCCATACCCCAGACTGGTGGTTGCCAGAGTGATCAGTATCAGAAAAGGCTTCACCTGTGTAAGCAGCGCCAGATAGATCAGAAAGCAGATACCGTTTTCCAGGATGCGGGACAAAGTCCTCCAGATATCCTCCGCCGCCGCGCCGTTATCACTGGTGGCACGCCGGCCTTTCTCCCACTTGCTCAGGAAAGCGTCATCCTGCAAAAGCGGATAGGAGCAAGTTCCCGCTTTGGCATTCATTCGATCCAATATGACCTGCCTGGCCGAGATTAAAAGAGTACCCTGCTGTTCCATATAGCCCTTGATACCGCTTGCCAGCAGCAGTACCAGCACAAAGCCTCCCAGCGCCCCAAGAAGCTGATCCAGAGACTGCCCCTTTTCCAAAATGCGCAGCAGCGTGGGTGACATATACAGGCCGGTGACACTAATCACCACACTCACCAGCACCAGACAAATCCTCTGCGGCAGCAGTCCCGGCACCTCCCGCCCCAGCCGCAGCATGTATAATACATTGCTGCACATGCCATACTGGGGACTATGAGCTTTGCCCTGAACTCCGTTCAAAGCCCCACCCCTTTTTTCTTCTTTTTTACTCATACACAACATTCCTTTACTTAGTAGTCAATGTTTAAATGGAATACATTTTCCTCATGTTACCACAAAAAATAAGGGCACCACATTTCGGGGACGAAATGTATGCCCTTGGGGACGAACGTGACAGATCCTTACTGCGGCAGCAGAATTTCCGTGGTAAAGGCCCCATCCTCGCTGCCGCGCCGGATATAGCCCTGATATCTCTCGATAATGGTGTCAATGCGCACCAGTCCATAGCCGTGGCCGCCGCCCTTGGTGCTGGCAAAACGCCCGTTTTCCTTTTTCTGCTTTTTCTGGGCTGTGGTGTTGGTAAAGGAAATGTAGAGTTGGGTGTTTTTCATCTCCATATAGACGCGGATCATCCGCTCCTTACTGGGCAGTTTCAAACACGCCTCAATAGCATTGTCAAACAGATTCCCCAGAATGATGCACAGATCGATCTGGGCCGTGGTCAGTGTCACTGGTACATGGGCATCCGCCCGCACCTGGATTTCCTTGGATCTGGCCAGGGAAATCTTACTGTTCAGGATTACATCCGTCATCTTATTGCCGGTTTTCAAAGCCATATCTACGGTATTTAAGTCCTCCGCCAATTCGTCCAGATATGCCTTGACCGCCTCCAGATCTCCCAGCTGCGCATAGTTTTTCAGCACCTGAATATGATTGCGGTAGTCATGCCGCCAGCCTCTGGTCTGCCGGTACATGTTCTCCACCTCCGCATAATGGGTGGCCAGCAGATCGCTCTGGTAGCGGGCAATCCGCTTGTCTATAATCTTGTCCAAAAAAGACATGGTTTACTCCTTTGCATCAGAATCTCCAAATGCCAATGCCAATTTCTCCGCCGCTTGCTTTTCGTCCAGAGAAAAATGCCGCATTATGGACCGCACAATCTCTTCATCAGAGGCACCTTGCCTTAACATGCGGAGAATATGCAGAGATATCACCTGTTCGCGCCTCGCTTCTGTCACTTTTTGCCGGGCTTCTGCTGCTTCCTTCTGGACTGCCTCCGCCTCCTTCTGGGCTGCCTCCGCCTTCTGGCGCTCGATTTCCACCTTTCTTCTCTCCTCCAGAATATCCAGTTTTACGTGGAATCGTTCAGACTATTCTTTACCTTTTGCACAAGCGTCTGGAACCGTTCCAGACTGCGGAGCGGCTCAAAACAGGCATCTTTCTCCAGCCCATGCAGAATGGCCAGCTGCATCTCCCGGCTCCAGGTAAGATCCTTTGGTGTGATGGCCGGGGCAAATACCAGCGGATTGGGCAAAGCCATCTGTCCGGCTATCTGGTCCGCCAACTGCTCCAGATATTCCAGAGCCCTCTCCTGCTCTCCTATCCGCAGATAGACCTCCGCAGACAGACCCGCGCCCGTGTTGCCACCCACGGAAAACAGGCCGTCTATCTGCTCCAGTATCCCGCAGATCCCTATCACTCTGTCCCTCTCCAGGCCCATATCTTCACTCATCAGGTACATAAGGCAGGTTCGCAGATCCACCACCAGCTTGTATGTCTGCCTCTGCAGGGTTCCAAGGGCCTGATCCCGATCCCCCTTTTTCAGATGCAGCCGCACCCATAGAGCGGTGAAATCCGCCGTGTTAGCCAGATTTTCTTTCAGCAGCCTCTCGGCCTCCTCCAGTTCTCCCTCCTCCAGAGCCAGGGACACCAGCATGGACACCGAGGACAGATAGTACGCGGGATTTCCGTCGTCGTGCAGCGCCCGGGCCAGTTCCTTTTTCCGTCTGGACCAGCGCTGCCGATCCTCTTCCTTTGTCTTGGTGTCTTTTTTGTCACACGCCTCCCAGCTTGTTTCTGTCCCGTCCTCTCCGCTGTCCCCCAGGTTCAAATTCATCTCCAAAAAGGATAATGCCGCAATGGCGCTGAACTTCAGGGGCATATCGGAGGGATATCTGTGCAGCAGGGAGTTTACCTTCTCCTCCGCCTGGGACATCTCCCCCTGTCGGATCATCTCAATAATTTCCACCATATATTGGCCCAGCTTCTCCTGGGACAATTCCTCCTCAAACGTCAGCAGATTATCCACATCCGTCCCCAGCGCTCTGGCCAGGGGACAGAGCAGCGTGATATCCGGATAAGAGTTGTCCGTCTCCCACTTGCTCACCGCCGGGGCGGATACCCCCAGCGCAGCCGCCAGCTGCTCCTGGGTCATGCCTCTTTCCCTGCGCAGCGAGGCGATCTTCGTTCCCATATTTAGTTCCATGTTATTTACCTTTCCTTTCCACAAATCTCACCACTTAGGACTTGTCATAAAATAAAATGCAAATTCTATTTCACGGCAAGTCTTTACATCCGCGATACATTAGGTTCGGTCCAGCTGGTAAATACAGTATAACGGAAAAAATCCCCTCTCCGCAATGGAGAGAAAATTAAACTATAAGAAAGATTTTTTAACCGCCGGGAAATATTTCGTGTTCTCTTCCTCTTCAGAGAAACCACCAAATACCCATTTTCCCGCGGTATACACACTAAAAATCAGAAATAGGCAATCAGCGCCTGGTTCAGCCCCTCATAGTGCTTTCGTGACAGAGGCAGCGCCGTGCCGTCCTTAAGGATCACCTCCGTCCGGGTGATGCGTTTCACAAAGCGCAGATTCACAATAAAGGAACGGTGAATCCGGTAAAAACCCTCGTCCAGTTCCCTCTCCAGAGCGTTCAGACTGCGCTTGACACTGTAATCCTCCGCCCCGTGGACGGTGGTGTAGTTGCGCATGACCTCCAGATAGCGGATCTCATACACCGATAGCCGCACCACGCCGTCTGGCAGCGTAAGCTGAAGCATATGCTCCCTGGTCCTGATCCTCTCCATGGCCCGATCAAGCACCTGCCCCAGACGCTCCCCCGTCACAGGCTTTAACAGATAATGCAGCGCCTCCACATCATAGCCCTCGGCGATATAGTCCATATAGCCCGTGATGAAAACAATCTGCATTTTAGCCCCAGCCTGGCGCAGATGCCTGGCCAGCTTCACGCCGCTCATCTCCCCCATCTCGATATCCAGCAGCAGGATATCCATATCCCGGTTCTCCTCCCAGGCAAAAAGCAGAGCCTCCGCCGAGGGAAAAGAAAGCAGCTCCACCGCTGTCCCTGTCTGCCGTTTCCACTCACCAATCAATCCTGTTACATAGTCTATATCCGCCGGATTGTCATCACATATGACCATTTTCATCTATGTCTCCCTGCCGCCTCTCAAAAATTTCCACCCGGTATATATCCCTCCAGCTGCAGAAGCCACCGCTTCTTCTCCAGTCCCCCCGCATAGCCTGTCAGACTCCCGTCCGCCCCTACCACCCGGTGGCAGGGGATTACAATGGACAGAGGATTATGACCCACCGCGCTGCCCACCGCCTGAGCCGACATGCTGTCCAGTCCCCTGCGCCCGGCCAGCCGCCGTGCCAGTTCTCCATAGGTGAGAACTTCCCCATAGGGAATTTCCAACAGCAGTTTCCATACCTCACGCCGAAATTCGCTGCCGGAGGGCAGAATTTCTGAGGCCAGCCCCGGGGCCAGCTTCAGCCGTCCCGGCATTGGTCTGCCTTTGGCAAAATATTGATCCAGCCATTCCCTGGCCTGGGGCAGAATCCCGCAGTCCTTTTCCGCAGACTCCCCCTCTCCCGCCCCCTCTGGGAACAGTCTCGCCGGAAAATATTTCTGCCCCTGTATCCACAGACCGATCAAAGCCTCATTCTCCGCCGCCAGAAACAATTTCCCTATGGGGGATTCGTAAGTTGTCGTGTATATCATAAATTTCTCCTGTTATACTCACTAACGATTAGATTTTCCTTTCCGCACAGTGCATGTTGCCCGATTATGCGACATGCGCTGTGCGGAAATTGGAAAATCTTAACGTTAGTCAGTATAAGTATCCGTCCCCGTCAGGACCACATACACGGGCGCATGTTCTACCGCAGGCAGGAATTTTTCCAGCAGATCTTTCATCCGCAGGCGGATACTGGAGGTGTTTACACAGGGATGACACCCGAAATACTCTCCCTGCAAAATATCCCGATCCATCAGCAGCTGCACCTGATGATCCGTATCATGCATCAAACCCATGACACTGACACTGCCGGGGCTGATATGCAGATATTTTTCCATGTAGACAGCCTCCCCAAAAGACAGCCGGGAGCTGCCGATCTGAGCAGATAATTCCTTAGTCTTGAACACCTTGTCCCCAGGCATCATCAGCAGATAAAACCTGGTCCGCTGCCGGTTGCACAGAAACAGGTTCTTACATATTGCCGCCCCGTCCATCGCCTGGTCCACCGCCCGGCAAGTCTCCATGGTTTTTACCTGCACATGATCAATCCGCTGGTATTTTATCCCCAGTTGCTTAAGCAGCTCATATACCATCAGTTCCCTCTCCCGGCGGTGACACTCAATCCTGCCCAAGTCCAGCTGCGGCTGCAGCGCCAGCTTCTTCTCCACAGGTCTGGCCGCCCCCTTGTACCAGCCGATCAGCCCGTCCTTTTTACAGTAGTATCCCCCACTGGTTTCCAGGATCACCGGCAGCCGCTCTCCCGGCGCCACGTCCAGCAGGGTATCCGCATAATCGTCGTAATGGAGCCTGCCTTCGCCGTCATGGTAGGTCCACTCCGCCGGAGCCTCAAAGGTTTTTCCCGTGGAAACCTGCCTACAGAGGGCCATATCCCCCTTCTGCTCCAAAAGCTCCACCCGGCTCTCAAAATATTGGATGTGGACAGCCGCCGCCCGGCCCTCCTGCCTCTCCAGGGCCTCCACCACCGGAAAGCCGTCATATCCCATCCAGCTGATTCTGCCGATTTCCGCCTGACAGTCCGGAATGATAATCCCGTTCAGCTGCCCGGAGCGTTTCAGTCCGTTTCCCCCGTCTATGCACAGAATCTGCCTCTCACTGTCAAAGCTGTATCTTATACACATCCGACGCTGCCGACGACTCCTTACGTGTAGATCT
>CAMWTF010000061.1 GCA_947177105.1 uncultured Lachnospiraceae bacterium
GTCCCGATGCGGAGGATGGGATCACAGCTTATGCGCGTTCTATGGAGGAGTACATGGAGCGCTGGAACAGGGCAGAAACAGAGCGCAGAAAATCCGATCCGAATACTGCGGATGAGATTTATGAAGGACTGAAGGGGGGAGAGGGTTCTGAGGGGGCGGCTGCCCCGTATCTGGCCCGCAGAATGATGAACCAGGGCAGGCAGCAGGAGGCCGCAAAACTGGCAGCGTATTATAGGGATGAGAAGGAACCTGCCCTGCGTTACCAGCTGCTGCGGATGCTGGCCAATAAAGCCTGCGCAGGGATGCTTGACGTTGAGCGGCTGCTTGCGGATTCCCGGTGGGACTACGACGAACTTGCCGCAAGGGCCTTTGACGCATTGAGCTATATAAGAGATACCAGAGTGCGGGAATACGCCTACGAGCTTCTGGGAGACGGAAAGCGTCTGGCCCAGGCGGTATCCCTGCTTGCGGCCAATTACGAAGATGGGGACAGGGAAGTTTTAGTCCGGGCGGTAAAGCAGATTCCCATCACCTATGAGGACGGGGCGTGGCATGGGGTATTTGATGATATCATGAACCTGTTTTCCGGCCCGGCAAAGCATAAGCCCAAGGAACTGCTGCCCTATATGTACCGCAATACACTGTGTTCCTTCTGCAGGGAATATGTGGTTCGGGAGATGGGCCGCAGGCGGATGCTGACTGAGGAAATGCTGGAGGAGATGCGGTATGACTGCAACGGGAAGATTAGGGATTACGCGGAGAGGAAGCTGGGCAAAGGGCAGGGGATGGAAGTGGGAGCGCGGTGAATTTCGTTAAGCGTGATTTATTGTTTTGCTGGCATTTTTACTAACTTGTGGTATTATTGTAGTATATATACTGCTTAACAGTTAAAATTGCCGAGTAACCTGACTACATAACGCCAGCCATATACGTTTAACTAATGCAATACGGTAAATTCTGGCGTTATGTAGTATAAAATGTAGAGAAGCTGAAAATAAAGCTAAATACGCATCTCAATGTGCCGGATGGGAGGGACAGAATGGAACAGATTTTCATGACGAATTTAACAATAGAGAAGGTCAGACATTTAAAGGATATTTCTATTCCCTTGTCAGACACCCAGATCAGGCATTTGATTTTGACAGGGAAAAACGGCAGCGGAAAGACAAGTGTGTTGGAGGCATTGGCAAATTATGTAGATAATGCGTTTTCTGATAGATATTTTGCTGATAGAGAGTTGTGGATAAATAATGCTAAAAAGAAGAGGGATGCTGCAATTCAAAATGGTCAGGAGGAAGGGGAGATTGCCAAGCTGGAATTAGAACTTGATAAGCACAAGACACAGTTTATAAAAAGCAGAAGCGGTCTAGATATATGTTTTAATCATAAGTTGAATAATATTCCGGCGCTGCAAGAAAAGTATCACTATATTCTGGCGTATTACAGGGCAGATAGGACGTTTAAGGCAGAATACCCCAAACATGTGGAAAAAGTACAGCTGAAAGAAGATTATGGACTGACAGAATTTCCCAGAAATGAATTTGTAAAGTATTTACTTGATCTGAAAATGACAGAAGCCCTGGCAAGGAATAACAAGAAAGCTGAAAAAGCAGATGAAATCTATACATGGTTTGAGAACCTTGAACAGCTGCTGAAAAATATATTTGCGGACGAGTCTATAGAACTGTCCTTTGACGAGGATACCTTCGCGTTCCATATCCTACAGCAGGGGAAGGAACCCTTTGACTTCAACACATTATCCAGCGGCTATCAGGCGGTTCTGGACATTGTGCTGGACGTTATGATGCGCATGGTAAACCAGACCCAGCGTTCCTTTGATTTCAATCTTCCGGGTATCGTGCTGATTGATGAGATAGAGACGCATCTGCATCTGGAATTGCAGAAAGATATTATGCCTTTGCTGACCACCATATTTCCCAACATTCAGTTTGTGGTGACAACGCATTCGCCATTTGTTTTAAACAGCCTGGGGAATGTGGTTATTTATGACCTGGAGAATCATCTGTTGGTGGAAAACGGCATGAACAACCTGCCTTATGAGGGCATTGTGGAGGGATACTTCAAAGCGGATAGGATGTCAGATACGCTTAAGGCAAATTATGAGCGATATAAATATCTGGTGCAGAAAGAAAAACTGTCCGACGATGAAATAAGCGAGATTGCGAAACTGGAACTCTATCTGGATGAAATTCCCGACTATCTCGCCATCGGCATCACCACAGAATACCAGAGGCTAAAGCTGGAATATATGAATCGGGAGGATATAGATGGTTAAAATCGAACGCTCTTTTCCTGCCCCCAAATCCCTGGCGGAAGAGGCCCAAAAGACGAATGGAAGATATGACAGAGAGGATGTGATAGACCAATTAAAAAATGATTTCCACAATAAATGTTATATCTGTGAGATGAAAGAATTGCAGGATCCCAATGTGGAGCATCTGTTTCCGCACAAAAACGGTAAATACCCTGAGAGAAAATTTGACTGGGAGAATCTGTTTTGGTCCTGCGGACACTGTAATGGTATCAAGAACAATGGAAAATATGACGGGGGAGTCATGGATTGCTGTAAATATGACCCCGAACAATATCTATCCTTTCAGATAAAGGGCAGCGATGTGGATATAGTAGTGTCGAATCCCGATGATGATATTCAAAAGAGGACGGCCATGTTGGTCACAGAAACATTTTCCCTGAAAAATTCCGGAATGAGAACCTACACCAGCGATGTAAGGCTGAAACTGCTTCAAACGGAAATGAACCTGCTGTACAAACAACTTGAAAAAATGCGCAATAGCCAAGACTCCAAAGTGACCATGAGAACTCTTCGCAGCTTGCTTCGTAGGGAGTCGGCGTTTGCTGCGTTTAAAAGGTGCTATATTCGCGAACATGCCGCCGAGTATCCGGAATTGCAACAATAGGTGGCCTTAGATACATAGATGGGATTATTTCTATAGGAAAATAAAGAATTGGGCATCCGGGCCGGGGAGTATAAACTATGTGTCAGGAGGAAAAAAGCAGATGGTTTCCAATACCATATTTCAGACCGTAAAGGGTGATATCACTAAAAACCATGGAGTACAGGCAATTGTAAATGCCGCCAACACCAGCCTTTTGGGCGGCGGCGGTGTGGACGGCGCGATCCACCGGGCAGCGGGGCCGCAGCTGCTGGCGGAGTGCATGCTGTTAAACGGTTGCAGGACGGGCAAGGCGAAGATTACCAAGGGGTACAATCTGCCCTGCGAATATGTCATCCACACCCCTGGTCCCCACTGGAACGGCGGCAAATCCGGGGAGCATGAACTGCTCGCCTCCTGCTATCGGTCCTGCCTGGAAATGGCGGTGGAAAAGGGTATACGCAGTTTGGCGTTTCCTTCCATCTCCACCGGGATATATCGTTTCCCTGTGGACGAGGCGGCTAAAATAGCCATCGGCACTGCCAAAGAGTTCGCCGCCGCGCACCCGGGGGAGCTGGACCTTATCCTGTGGGTGCTTTTTGACGCTCAAACCCTTTCCGTATACGAAAACGAACTTAAAACAGCGGAGCCTGTGCAACCTTAAGTTGCGTTTTTCTCCAAAAAGGAACCATATAGTTGGTGGCGTTTGGGTGCTGAATATTATATGATCATCTCATCAATTCTTGATCAATTATTGAGCATCTGTCAAGCAATATCCGGTACCAATGCCGCCCCGCTTCGGGCAGGATTGATGCCCCGGTCACATATCAGAGGGCGGATGCGTAACCATAAACAGCACTTGCCCGTACAATGCCAAGAAGTAGTGCCGATCCTGCATGAGACAGGATAAGGCAGCATTGGCATTGGATGTGGAACCTATATTTGGAGGAAAACAAAATGAGCTTAGGACAAAATCTACTGTTTCTCAGAAAAATGAGAGACAACATGACCCAGGAGGAATTGGCGGAGCTTCTCAATGTGAGCAGGCAGACCGTGTCAAAATGGGAACTGGATGCCGCCTACCCGGAGATGGAAAAGCTGCTGGCGCTGTGCGAGTTATTTTCCTGTACGCTGGATCAGCTGATACGGGAAAACATGAATATTATCAATGACGCCTATTCCAACATCCGCATAGAGGAGGTGGATGGTTTCCGGTATATCCGGTATGCGGTGATCAGCCCTGAACCGGAGGAGGATGCCATAGCCCATGTAAAGCGATGGGCAGATCAGATTGGCATTCAGGACCCGAAGATCATCGGCTGGGATTTTCCCATGGTGTCCCAGGAACAGACGAATGTACACCATATGCACGGTTATGCGGCGGCGTTGATTCTGAACGACGATATTTCGGAGGAGGGCCTGCCCGCGGAGGTTAGGAGGCAGAATCGGCAGCGGTATATTGCCATCACAATCACAGCGCCGCATATAGCTCCCTTTGAGTTGATCCCCAATGCCTACAAGGTTTTGATGGCCTATATGCAGGCCAACGGTTACAAGGGAAAATGGGATGGCCATATCATCGACTGCTTTGAGAAGGAGTACGATTTGAACGGCGTGTGGCACATGGATGTATATATTGCGATAGAATAGGAATATGGCTATGGCAGCTGTTGAACAGCCTTGAGAGATTGTTCTTATTCCCATAATAGTAACAGAAGATCGAGGGCAGAGATGGAAAGGAGCTAAAGAACAGGGGAGATATGGGATATGAGGAGAAGGCATAAGACGCGGCATCGTCTAAATTGTATCTTTATTATTATTCTTGCATATGCAAACCGATATCTCTATCCGCTGTTGCTGCTTAGTATTCTGGCATGGGCAAAGGGAACGTCGAATTTTATGCCGGCAGGCATAAGTATTCTGGTTTTTTCCGCCTATGAACTGATTGGGTATCTCTGTAAGTGGAAACATATTTTCTGCTCGTTTCAAAATGCCTATCACCAGAAAATGACGCCGGACAGCATTGACTGGGACTTGGTATCAAAGACGGATGCTTATCTGATTCCAGGTATCTTTGCTTTATTTGGAGTGCTCCTATTATTGCTGTGAATATATTGCCTGTTAGGAGTTGGGCAGTTGTCCTGGGTGGACAACTGCCCTTTTTGTATATCCTATGGGGCAAATACAAAAGCAAATATGAATGTAATGGACTCTTGACAAGAACGGTTTACTCTGATAAACTGGGTTTATAGGAGTAAACTGGACGTGGGCCAATATAAGGCTATGCAGAGTTATATTGCTTGCCGCAGCGGGCAAAATCATCTGGAAATAAGTGACCGGAAGAAACCGCATACTGAAATATTGATATTAATGGAAAAAAGAATAGGAGCAGGAAAAAGATGGAAAAAGTATTTGAGAGTGAGTATCGTTTTTTGTGTGTGATCTGGGAAAATGAGCCGCTTAGCAGTCCCCGTCTGGTGGAGTTGTGCAGCGGGCAGCTGGGATGGAAGAAGTCCACCACTTACACAGTGCTTCGAAAGCTTGCGGAAAAAGGGATGGTGCGCAACGAGAATACCATTGTCACCTCTCTGGTCAGCAAGGAACAGGTGGACCGCCAGGCCAGCGACGAACTTTTAGAGCGCACCACCGGCGGGGACGTGCCGCAGTTTCTTGCGGCTTTTTTGAAAGATCGCAAGCTGACCAGCAAAGAGGCCGCCAGGATCAAAAAGCTCATCGAAGAAGCGGAAGAGTAAATCTGATATGCAAAAAAAGAGGAAACGATAATGAGGATATGGGAAATTTTGGAACAACTGCGTATAGTGGAGCGCCTTTGGCAGATGAGCCTGCTGGCCTGTATGTTGATCGGATTTGTTCTGCTGCTTCGCCTGCTGCTGAGAAAATGTTCCAAGGGGTATAGTTATGGATTATGGCTGCTGGTGCTGCTGCGTCTTCTGTGTCCGTTACTGATTGAAAGCGGTTATAGTGTGCAGCCCCTGGCTCTGATAGGGGGATCTGTGGAAGAGCCGGAGCAGCAGATTTCGGGACAGTATCTGAAGGGGCAGCCGAGACAGAAGTCAGTGGGTCTGTCAGGAGGTGCAGGGCGGCCTGCCGGGTATGGTATGGACTGGCAGGGGAATCCCGGGAGCGGCAGCAGCGCTACATATGAGGCAGGCATCCCGGTGAATCTCTCTGTTTCTCACAGTATGAAGGATCAGTCATATTGGTCTTTTGAACAGAGTGCCGCGGGGACCGTTGGAAAAGCCGTTGGAGGTACGCAAGACGCCAGAATGGAGGGCATGGAAGGTATCCTCCGACAGCGAGTATGGCGGCGGTGGGCTTTCTGGCTCAGGGGTATTTATCTGTCGGGTGTGGCGGCGCTCCTGTTCCATTTTACAGCAGTGTATATGGGCTGGAAACGGAAGCTGTCCGCCGCCGTCCGTCAGAGGGAAAATATCTGGTACAGTGAGCGGATCTCTTCCCCTTTTGTGATGGGAGTGCTGCGTCCCAGGATCTATCTGCCCTATGGGCTGGATCCGCAGGAGGAAAAGAGCATACTGCTTCATGAGAAGACGCATATCCGGCATCTGGACCCGCTGCTGCGGCTGCTGGGGACTTTTGCTCTGTGTCTGCATTGGTGGAATCCGCTTGTCTGGCTGGGAATCCATTGCTTTTATCAAGATATGGAGATGTTCTGCGACGAGGCAGCCATGGGAAAGGCGGATCTGTCCCGCCGCCGGGCGTATGCGGAGACATTGCTGCGTTTTGCTGTCAGACAGAGCGGGCCGGGCATGGCGCCGGCCTTTGGAGAAACCCATACGGAGCAGAGGATCCGCAATATTTTGCAGCCTAAAAGGCGGGGACGTTGGATCACATTGGCGGTGGCATTATTTGCGGCTGCAGGCGCCGTAATCTTTTTGACGGTGCCCCAGGGGAGCAGGGCCAAAGCAGGGGATGACATGGAACTGCCGGGGCAGGGCGGCTCCTCCATGGGAGAAACAGAAAAGCAGGACGGTGTATCCGGAGCGGGAACGGGGGATTCGGGACAGCCGGGAACTGCCGGCAATTCATCGACTCAGTCGGACCAGGAGTTAGAAAGTTTCCAGAATCTGGTGCTCAGTCAGTCCCCGATGAGCCCGGTGGAGGGACAGACGCTGACTGTACAGCTGGTGATGACGGAGGGGGTGTATTATACCAGGGAACAGGTGCCTGAGAGTCTGTTCCCGGAGAATTATGAGGGAAGTTACCAGCTGCGGACGCTGGACGCGCAGGGACGGCTTCTGGACGCGGTGGACTTGACCAATGGGCAGGGCGGCGCAGTGATGAATTTTCCTTTCCGGGATTTTCCCTGGTATTTTGAGGACTACAATCTGGACGGGCAGCAGGATTTTTTCCTGGGCACATGTACTGGGGGCAACGAAAATTATCAAAGTTATCATTATCTCATGACGGTTACGGCGGAGGGAGAGATAGGGTATCTCTATGATGGTCCCATGTGGGCAGGTTTCTGGACTTTGGACGCGGAGAATATTACCAACATGTTCCTGGAGAGCGGCGGAGGCGAGCCTGATTACCGCACCCTGTTTTTGTACCAGATGAACCAGGAGTATTCCTCCCATGATTACTACACCTGGGAGCCCTATTTTGGAGAGTACCGCAAAAGTGTGGTATTCACGGGGGTATATCCCCAGGGGCAGGACCGGGAGGCAGCGGACTATTTGGAGGGCGCCTGGCGCGTCGCGGGAGTGGATATGTGGGATCAGGAGCAGCCCAGGCCGGATAATCGGATCGGGGAGGTGCTCAGCTATGAGAACGGCAGTTTCCGGCAGTTGAATCAGGCGGGGGATCTGGCATATGATCATGCTACCCGGGGCGTCAGTTCCCTGCTGCAGAGCAAGGAGGAGTTCTGGGATACCTACAATATGCTTTTTCCCGGCGATAATGAAGAGCCGGTGAGGAGGATTCTGGTCAATGCAGGCGAGGACTGCCTGTTTGGCAATGTAGTCTATGTGGTAAGCGAAAATGAGATGCGGGTCTGCGACCTGGAGAATACGGGCACTTTCTGGACAGTTATCCGGGAGGACCTGCGGGGAGAGGCCGGGGAGGTTCAGGAGTATCTGCAGGGGACCTGGGAGATCACAGGCATAGCCAGCAGGCCCTATGACGCCCTGGAACAGGAAGAGGCGGAGGCGTTTCTGGGGACGAAACTGACCTATGACTGGCAGAATAAGGCCGGAGAATATGCCGTAGAGGGAGTGTATAACTATAGTGTGCCGGTTCTGGGCTTTGGCCGGGGCGTGGACAATTCCGCCAACTGGCCTCCAGAGGCAGGGCTTTTGGAGGGAGAATTGCAGTGGCAATATGTGTATCTGGGGGAGGGTGAATTTTTGGGCGTCGATTTGGTGAGGATGGACGAGAACAGGGTTTGGATCTATCATATGGGCACGTTTTTTGAGGCAGAGAGGGTCAACTGAGAGAAGCAGGCGAAGGTATGATGATCTTTGTCCGGAAAAAAATTTTTATTTTATCTTGACAAATCCAGCGTCCTCGTTTACACTGTACAAAACAGAACACTCAAAGGCGAGGTTTCGGACTGTAGTTTTTGTGTGTTCTGTTTTTATATATAATTTTTGATATGGTAAAATGCAGTGAAGGAGACCCTTGTCAGGGGAAGCAACAGGAAGGCCACGGGTTTGGCAAGTCCAGCCTGGTAAGCTTCAGAAAGAGGAAGCTTATCGTCACCGACTGAGAGCATGGCCGGCGGAAACTGACTCACAGGCAACACTCCGGAGCAGACTGTCTGAACCTGACCGCAGGGGCCGGATGGCGGAGAGAATTTGTGCCGCCGGAGCTTATGCAGAATATGCAAGTAGGACAGTCCGTTGCACGCGTTAAGTGTAAGAGAGGGCAGAAGCACAGAAAAGGCTTTTGCCAATGCGGGTGGTACCGCGGATATGAACATATCCGTCCCGGAATACAGCAGTTGTATTCCGGGACTTTTTGTATGCCGGAATACGAGACAGACGCGGCATGCTCATGGGTGATTGCAAAACCCCCTTTCTGGTAATCATCTGACGGAAGCCGCAAACAGAGAGGAGAAGCAGGCATGGCACAGAAAAACATTTACAGAGACATGCACATTGGACAGATCAGAGAAGAACTCATCGGCAGCACTGTTCGGGCGGCCGGATGGGTGGAAAATATCAGGGATCACGGCGGCGTATCCTTCGTGGATCTGCGGGATATGTACGGCGTATTGCAGGTGGTGATGCGCAATACTCAGTTGCTGAAGGGACTGAGTCGGGAGATGTGTATCTCCGTCAGCGGTATCATGGAAAAGAGGGATCAGGATACCTACAATCCCCGCATCCCCACCGGCACCATCGAACTGGAAGCCCACAGCGTGGATGTGTTGGGAAAAGTATACCAGCAGATGCCCTTTGAGGTGATGACCTCCAAGGAGACCCGGGAGGAGGTACGCTTAAAGTATCGGTATCTGGATCTTCGAAATGCCAAGGTTAAGGATGCCATTGTATTCCGTTCCCAAGTGATCGGTTTTCTGCGGCAGAAGATGGCGGAGCTGGGGTTTCTGGAGATTCAGACTCCTATATTGTGCGCGTCTTCTCCGGAGGGGGCCAGGGACTATATTGTTCCCTCCCGCAGGCACAAGGGAAAGTTTTATGCGCTGCCCCAGGCGCCCCAGCAGTACAAACAGCTGCTGATGGTGTCGGGATTTGACAGATATTTCCAGATCGCTCCCTGTTTCCGGGACGAGGATGCCAGAGCGGATCGGTCTCCCGGTGAGTTTTACCAGCTGGACTTCGAGATGAGCTTTGCCACCCAGGAGGATGTGTTTAGGGTGGGCGAGGAGGTGCTGACGGCAACTTTCGAGAAATTTGCCCCGGAGGGCGCTGCTATCACCCAGGCGCCGTATCCAGTCATCAGTTATCGGCAGGCGATGCTGGAGTTTGGCACCGATAAGCCGGATCTGCGCAACCCGCTGCGGATTCAGGATGTGACAGAGTTTTTTCAGAAATGTACCTTTCAGCCGTTTCTCGGAAAGACGGTACGTGCGATCCGCGTACATGCGCAGATGTCGAAGGGCTTTCATG